>JAOZQC010000136.1:427-7853 GCA_029932425.1 Planctomycetota bacterium
ACGCAACGGCGCCCACCGGGGCCGGAGCATCCGCCTCGCCGGCGGCTCCCCCGGTTCCGAAGAGCAGGGCGTGCAGGCAGCGGGGGTTCCCGCGGCACTCCTCGCCGCAAGGTTCCGGCTCGGGACAGGCCACGTCCCGGAGCGCCGCCCCCAGCGTGACGCGGAGGACGCTCCCCGGGTTCGGGCCGAACCGGATCTGGGCCCGGGGCACCACGTCGAAGCGGAGGAGCCGGGGACGGAGCGGTTCCAGCAACGCGGCCGCCTCCGCCGTCCAGGAGGCTTCCCCGACGCTCGCCTCCGCCGGGGGAGGCGCGGTGGGGGCGGCATGCGGTTCCCCCGCCATGGCGTCCCCCGGGATCCACACGAGTTCCTCCCCCCCGGGGCGCCGGTTTCCGGCGTCCCACTTTTGGAGGAGGTAGACCCCGATGCGCCGCTCCCGCGGCACGGCGCCGTAGGCGGCGATCGCCACATGACGGGGGCCGGGCGTCAGGTCCACCACCACCTTCCGGCTTCCCATGCGTCTTGCGAACAGGCGCACGGCTTCCGCCGCGGCCTCGTGGAGGGGGGGGCGGAGGATCACGGCGTCGCCGCCCTCCGGACAGATCTCCCGGATCCGCCGGTAGGCGTCGGCGCAAGCCCGGTCCTTGCCCTCCGGGCGGCTCTCTTCCGTGCACAGCACGAGACAGGCGGCGGGACGGATCACCCGGGGAACGAACAGGGAGACCTCGGGGCTGCGGCTCAGCATGGTCACCAGGGGGAGCCCCCGGTAAGGAGCGCACCGGTCCGCCTCCTGGGCCTCCACCGCCCGGAGGAGGTCGTCGAGGAGGTCCTCCCGGTAGTAGGCCCGGGCGTCGGTGCGCCGGACCGGGAGGAGGCGGAGGAAGTGCCGGATACGTTCCTCCAGGGGGCTTTCCCGTCCGGGCGGGATCTCCAGCGCCACCCGGAGAGGCTCCAGGGCGCCCCGGGGGTCCGTTCTCGGGTCGAGGGCCGCCACCTCCATGTCCTGCAGGTCCGGGTCGCGGGCGATGACCCGGGCCCGGGCTTCGTCGGCGGGGGAAACATAGAACAGGCGGCAACCCAGGAAGCCGGCCTCGGCGAGCTTCTCCGGGAGGCCGGTGACGGCCGCCGGGCCCCTCTTGGGATCGAAGGCCGCGCTCGCCGAAACGTCCGGTCGCGGCGACCTGCCCTCGCGCGCGAGGAGAAGGCCCGCGGCCAGCAGGGCCCAGGCGGAGTCGGCGGCCAGGGGAAGTCCCGCGAGGTCGGCGCCCCGGTCGTCGAGGGTGAGTTCCAGGTGGAACCTTTCCTCTCCGAGAGCGGCCCGGATCCCTTCCGCGAGGGCCCGGAATGCCGGGGGAAGCCGGGAGTCGTCCGCGGGCGCCCGCGTCCAGCGCAGGGGCAGCGCGAAGGCCGGGCGCAGGATCCCCGGCCGGGGGTTCTTGGCCCAATGGAGGAGGGGCAGCATCGCGCTCCTCGAGGAGGCCCGTCTCAGGGCTTCCCGCGGCCGGATCGAGCTTCCCAGCCCTGCTTCCGCGGCCTTCAGGATGTGGTCCTCGAGCCACCAGGAGGCCAGGGCACCCAGGTCCCCGACGAGCTTCACGGCCTCCTCCGTATCCCCCGGGGCGATCGAGTCCGGCAACGCGGAGAACCGCTCCTCGGACCACGGCACCGGTCGCAGGCGGACCATCAGTCCGCGTCCTCCACGAAGGGCGCGCGCCAGCGCCAGGACACCCATTCCGGCAGTTCGGGGTGGCGCACTTCCAGCCCGCTCTCCGGCTCTTCTTCCGCCGCGCGTCGCAACGCGGCCTGGTGGAAAGAGGCTTCCCCCTGCTCCAGGGGGGCCTCGAGGCCGAAGAGGCGGACCCGCGCCGACCGGGGCCAATCGGGATCATGTCCCGGCGGCGCGTGAAGCTTCAAGGAGAGGCGGTGGCGTTCTTCCTCCCGGGGGGTTCGGGGAAGGAAGACGAGCCGGGCCTCCGCCCCGCCTTCGGGGGATTCCCAGACGAAGACGCGGGGGAGGGGGCCGCCGGTGCCCGCGGCGGCCAGGGCTACGGGAGGAGGAAGGAGGGAGACGGAGCCTCGGAGCGAAAGGCCGGGCGGCGCGCCCGGGACCTCGAGGGCCTGGGCCACCGCGGCGTAGATGTCGGCGGTGGAGGCGAGGCGCTCTTCCTCCCGGTCCAGGTCTTCCCGGAACCGCGTGAGCCCATCGGCGGCCAGGGGACCCGCGTCCGCGAACACCTCGGGACGGGCCAAGACGCGCTCCACCGGCCCCTCCTCGATCTCCGCCAACCGCTCCTCCACACGCTCCCGGAGCCCGGAGGGGAGGCCGGGCCGCTTCCCCATGCCCAGCAGGGCCAGCCGCCAGGAGTCCAGGAGCCGGAAGAGCCTGCCCGCCTCCTCGGCGAAGGCCGCTTCCCTTCTCGGATCACGGATCGTGCCGATCTCGCCCTCGAACGCGGAGACCAGCCGGGTGTAGTCCTCCAGCCAGCGTCCCGCGGAGACGAGATCCAGGGCGGCCTCGAAGGAGTCGGAAGGAGACCGGTCGATGGCCTCTTCGAGGGTGTCCCCCCAGGATCGGGATTCCGGGCTCTCCGGAAGGCGCCGGAGGGCCTCCCGGCAGGCGAGCAGATCCAGGAGATCCTGGGGGTCCCGGGGATCCTCGCGGAAGACGGAGAGGATCCCTTCCATCTCCTCGACGAGGTCCGCGGGAAGGTCGGGCGGGGAAGGCGTGCCGCTCACGAGGACTCCTCCGGGGGAGGCGGGACCAGGGTTTTCCATGTCTCGAAGTCTCTGCGGGCCTCCCGGAACCGCCGGACGGGGAGGAACCGTTCCCTCCCCGCCCTACTAGACGCGCGGAGGAACCGGCTCCTGACCTCCCCGGACGCGTGGCGGAAGATCCGGAAGCGGGCGAGGGCCTCCTTCCCCCGCTCTTCTTCCGACCAGGGGAGGAACGGCGCCCGGGCTCGAATCCGCCCTTCCCGGGGAAAGGGGTTGCGGGACCGCCCGGCCACCACCTCCTCCGCGTCGGACCCGGACGGTTCCGATCGCTCCTCGAGGGCCGAGGTGGCCCGCAGGCTGATGTAGGCGGACCGCAGGAGACCTCCCTCCCCCACCACCGTCAGAATGCCCTCCGGTCCGAGAAACAGCTCGTCGTCTCCCTCGCGGAAGGACCATCCCAGGTGGGCCGCGTGACCCACGGAACGTTCCACCGCGTCCATGAAGCGGCGCAGGAGTTCCCGCCCGTCCTCGTCCTTTCCTCCCGTCCTCCAGATCCTCCGACCCAGCCGGAAGCGGGACCCGTCCTCGGCCGCCCACGGGCGAACGGCGGGGAGGATCCACGTCCAGGCGCACATCTCGGGGGGAGTGAGAACGTGGTCGCAGAGGTGCCGGCAGGCCGCGATCCAGTCGGAGAAGCCGATCTCCATCCGGACGGAAGTGGGGGCCCGGAACCGGGGGAGGCAGGGACCGCTCATGATCGCCGGCCTCGCCGCCGCGGTTTCCAGGTGGGAACGGTCTCGCGGACGACCGCTTCCCCGAATCGTTCCTCGGCCAGGGCCCGGCCGCGGTGTCTCCACTGCTGCCACGTGGTGATCGTGCACCCGAGCGCCTCCGCCACGTGCTGATCCGTGAAGCCGGCGGACGGGTCCGCATCCACCTTGCCCGCCAGGAGCCGCCAGGTCTCGCCGATGGTGGGAGTGCCGGCGCGGATGGCGCGCCGTTCCTCCGGTTCCTCCCAGGGGTAGTACAGCTCCGCGAGCCTCGAAGGCGGGGGAGGGGCATCTCCCGCCAGGACCAGCTCCGCCGCTCCTCTGAGGACCTTCAGCCGCTCGGAGAGGAGGAGGGCGGCACCGAGGTCGATCCCGCGGGGTCGCGGGCCCAGCGAGGCGAGGAGGCGGACCGCCTCAGGCTGGGGCTTCAGCCTCCCCGCCGGGATGTCCCCCGGCTCGCGGAGGTCCGGGGCGGGGGGGTCCCCCAGGGGCTGCGGCCCGGGAAGCCGGAAGGCGTCCCGGGCGCGCCGTCGCGTCAGATCGATCAGGTAGTGCTTCAGGGCGACGACGAGCTGAGGGAGGGAGTAGTCTCTTTCGGCGAGGAGGGAGCCCTTCTCCGCGAGAAGCCCCCCCACGGCGTCCTCCGCGGTCAGACCGAGCCGGTCCAGCCACGATCGCCATCGGGAGGCGACGCGGACGAGGAAGTCGTACCACTCGGTCCAGCGGTCTCTGTTCAACCCGGCCAGAGCACCCTCCCCGGCTTCTCATCCCGCGCGAGAAAGGCAGGCGGCCGGTACGACCGGCCACCACCCACGCGGCATGATAGTGAACCGAGGAGGGCCTGTCACCCCTGGCCGAAGTCCGAGGCCGAGGGCGGGCGGAACGAAGGACGGACGAAGGTCCCTCGCTTCGCGCGAGAAGCGAAGAGTTCAGGCGCCGCCGCCGTTCGGGACAGGGAGGCGGAAGAATGGGCAGCCACGGAGCAGAGTCCGCCTGGGGACCCCGCTCGTTACTCGGTCTCTTCTTCTTCCCCGGCAGTGAGATCCGCCAGGTGCCGGCTCAGCTTCTTGACCGACTTCTTGTTCCCCGCCATGGCGCTCTTCCAGACCTCGGCCACGCGTTGCGCGAGCTCCGGGCCCCCTTCCTGCCACGCTCGTGTCACGTGCTGCTTGGCGAGACCGAGATCTCCCGGTCTGGCCCGGGATTCTCGGGTGGCCATCCGGAGGATGGGATGTTCCTCCTCGGGGGGAGGCCCGGAGGCCTCGGAGGCCTTGGCCGTGGTCGCTCCCGCGGTGCCGGTCTCGGGCAGCCATCGGCACTGCACGTCCTTGAACCATCCGTAGCCCGCGGCCCTCTTCGCTCCGAGTCCCCAGGTTTCGAGGGCGTCCCGGACGGCCTGCACCACGGCCCCACGCAGGGCAGGGTCGCCCGCCGTTTCCGTCCCGGGCGCGCGCGGTGGTTCCAGGATGACATGGAAGGTCCAGGAGGTCCCGGTCTCCAGGGCGAGGAAGAATGTCGGTACGGGGTCCTCCGTGTCGGAAGGTGCGGGTTTCTCGCCGCGGTAGTACTTCCCGTAGTGGGGGGTCAGCACGTCCGCGACGACGCGGCACTCAGACGGGAAGGCATCCAGAAACACCAGTCTCCCCCGGCGCATGGGATCGAGTTCTTTCAGCTCCGCCTTCTTCAGGACCCTCCGGTCCTTGATCGCGGAGCCGAAGAGCTCGCGCAAGGGCATCATCCCATCGGGGGACCTGCGGAGAAGGGGAACGATCGACTTCTTCTCATCCAGGTCATCGCATCCGGCCTCGGCCGCCAGGGTGCGGAGGAGGGCGGCCCTTACCGCCCCTTTCAAGCTGCTCCCGGGCAGACAGGGAACCCCATAGAGAGCATGAAAGCAGAAGCCGTTCTCGAGGGGATGGGTGAGGGCGGTCTGCGCCACCAGGCGGTAGGCCTGCCTCGCCTCGATGCGAAGTACGCCGGTCCCTTTCTCTCGGGCGAGAGCCCGGGCCATCGCCTCTTGCCGGCGGGCCAGCTTCGCCAGCATCTCGCGCGGCCCGGTAACCTTGTTGACCGCATCGGCCAGCCCGATGAGGAGCTGGTGCTTTCCCGACTCCTTCTCCCCTTCCCTCCCCTTCTCCGACTTGATGCGGGGAAAGTAGCGGTTGAAGAGGAGACCCGGATTGTCGGGCGGCAACCGGGTCCTCTGAAACCACCCCGGCCGCCATTCACACGCTTCGGTGAGGCCGAGAGCGGATGCGGTCTCTCCCGGAAGCGGGATGCGGCTCGCGGCCGGCTCCTTGGGCTTCTTGCCCGTCCCGCGGGGCCCTCCAGCACCGCGGCGGGGCCTTCCCGGGTTCCTCCCTCCCGGCCGCGCCATCATGGACTCCCCCGCGATCCGCCGGCTTCCTCCGCCTGGGGAGCGAGCCGCTTCATCCACCCGAGATAGGCGAGGGCCTCGCTCGTGGCCAGGCGATAAGTATCCGTGTCGGCGTTGACCAGGGCCTCGAGAAGGGTCTTCCCCGAGAGCCCGGGGACAGTTCCCCCTCCGGCAGTCCGGAGCAGCCAGTCCTCGAGGGCGAGGTTCAGTGTTTCCCATTCGCTGGACTTCTCGCGCCAGAAGGCCACGGACTGGACCAGTCCGTTGTGGCGGACCATGGCCGGAGCCCTCTTTGCGCGATCCGCGGGGATGTCCCGGGCACGCTCGAGGACGTGCCGTGCCCTCTTCTGCTCGAGGCTCGACATCACACCGCCTCCTTTCGGTTCGAAGCCACGAGTAGGTTTACGGCGACCTGACCGCGTCCGGTGGTGGCGTCGCCCCCGGTCTGCAGCCAGGGGTGCTCCGCGAAGTGCCTGCGGATGTGTTCCAGCACCGCGGTTCCGTCACGGAGACTCTTCTCCTTGTCCGGAGCATCCACATGCCGCCCGTTCCTGCGGCGGGTGAACGGCGCCCGGGCCAGGACCAGGCTCCAGAAGAGGCAGTCGGGGGGAAGGGTCTCCTGCGTAAAGAGGAGCCGCTCCCGCGCGGTGCCCGTCTCGTCGTCGATGGAGACGTGGGTCTCGACCATGGTGGCGTTCAGCACGAAGTCCCGGAACTGGTCTTCGGGGAGCAGGGCGAGCCGGCCCGGAAGCACGGACCGGGCGAACTCACCGGCTTCTCCCTGGGGGATCGCGTGATCCGCGATCCAGGCGGCCAGGCCGTCCAGCTCCTCGGAGACGGAAGCCTCGTAGCTGAACTCGTCGAAGACCACCCGGGGGGCCCCCTTCTCTCCCGCGCGGAGCATCGAGTCGGAGGTGACCAGGACCCGCGGCGCCCCGGGGTCCTCGGGAAGGTCGAAGACCGGCGCCGCCGTGGTCCTCATTACATCCCGGCGGAGCCTCTCCAGGGCCAGGAGGCTCGTGGCGTAGGCGAACGTGCCGCGGAGGCTGCGCACGGGGAAGAGGAGAACCCGGGCATCGGTGACGGCCAGGCAACCCGACCGCTCGCCGGCTTTCTCCTTGGGCCCGAAGATCGCCTCCACCAGGGGATCCGCACGCCGCTCGAAGACGTCCCGGAGGCTGCCCTTGAGTCCCGCGGCCTGCGCCATGGGGTAGTCCGTGTGCCGCTCCCGCTGCACGGGGAGATCCACCGCGGAGAGACTCGCCCCCGTACCCCAGTGGATGGGGGTCTCCCCGTAGAGAAAGAAGAGTCCTGATGCGTCATACATGGGGCCAACCTCCCACGAATGCGAGTCCGAAACCCTGCTCGGACCGTTCCTCGGAAACCGTCGTGCCGTGGAGCGACCGGGGGTCGCCCCGCACTCTCTCGAAGAAGTAGACGCTTCCGGCGGCGGCCGTCCTGACACGGTTCCGGGGGCGCTGGTGGACCAGGTCCCATCCCCCGATCAAGCCCCCGGGCTTCACCGCGGCGGCCACCAGCCGGGCGGTGACTCCTCCGATGCGGA
>JAOZQC010000137.1:0-5868 GCA_029932425.1 Planctomycetota bacterium
TAGGCCTGGTAGAACTTCCGGAACCCCCCCTGGAATCGGGCGTACCCCTTCACGAAGATCTTCACCGCGGGGTGGTCGCTCTTCACGTCCACCCGGAGCCGGTAGCGCATGCCGGGCTCCACGCGGATGTAATCGGAGTAGACCTTGGCGCCGGTGGTGCCGCCCACGGTGTCGTACCGGGGGGGGCGCGTGGGCTCCTTCCTCTCCGGCGGGGGCCGCTTCTCCGGCGGCCGCTCCATCTCCTTCCAGCGCCGGTTCGCCTGCGAGAGGTTCACGTCCGTGTCGAGGAGGAGCACGCGGCCCCGGCCCGGCTCCGTGACGAAGAAGCTCGTGAGTCCGTCCACCTCCGTCCAGCCCGGGATCTTCGTGGCGCCCCGCTCCCCGCGGTCGAAGTCTCCGTTGGGGACGAGGTTCACGGGCCGGGGACCGGCCGGGGCCCCGGCTCCGGGGCCGGCCCGGGCTCCCACCCCCCACGCCGCGGCGGCGAGAAGGGCCGCGCCGGCGAGGGCGGCCCTCCGGCTCACCTCGAGCCTCCCCGGGAGAGGATCTTGTAGTACTCCCGGAGCAGGGCGCGGTAGCCCTCGGGCAGGTTCGCGAGGTCCACCGTCTCGAGCTCCCGCATCAGCTCCTTCGGCACGGAGCGGCTCCGGTCGCGGACGACCCGGGCGTGCTCCACGAGGGTCTTCTGGCCTTCCTTCAACTGCTTCATGAGCAGCGCATGCTTCCGCGAGAAACCGGCGAGATCGCCGCGGGCCAGGGCTTCCTCCAGCTCCCTCATGAGGACCACGGAGCGCTCCACCTCCTCGTCCGGGTAGTGCAGCTTCCGGAGCGCCCGGTCCAGCTTCTCCGCCCTCTGCCGGATCGCCACCTGGTTCCCGTGCAGCCGTCCCAGGTCCCCCTTGACCTTCGGCGGCAGCGGCCCCCTCAGGCCCTCCGCGGCCCCGCCGGCCAGCTTTCCGCCCCCGGTGGCGCCCCCCAGGGGATCGGTGGAGCGGTCCTTCACCGCCTTGCCCTCCCAGGCGTCCGGAGTGAGGCGGGTGGGCGTCCGGCGGCCTCCCTTGCCGATGGCCTCCGCTCCCACCATCTCGCCGTGCGACCTTCCCGAGCGGCCTTCGCCGGAGCGACCGCCGATCTCGTTGGAGTCGGGGAGGACGTTGCCCGTCTTCCCCTGGGCGCTCATGTTGGAGATGGGACCGTTCATCGTCCCCCAGCCGGCCCCCTCGTCGAGGGAGTCCGCCCAGCCGGAGGTGACGTCCTGGGCATCCTCCGCGAGTTGCTCCTCGCTCTCGATCAGGTCGCCCATGAGATCCTCGAGCTGGTCGGGCAGCTCGGCCATGGGGACCTCGGGCATCTCTCCGTCCATCTCCTCCATGTTCCACTTCAGGTAGTCCCGCACGTCCGGGAGCCACTTCTCCAGGTTCTCCTCGAGCTTCTCCGCGAGCTCCAGGCCCGACTGCTCCTTGGGGACCGCCAGCTCCACGATCTTCCGGGTGAGGGCGTCCGCGGCCAGCTCCACGTCGGCGTAGGCCCGGATCAGCTCCTTGAGGACGGACGAGTTGGCGAGATCCTGGTCCGGGACCTTCGAGAGATCGTCCTTCAGGTCCTCGAGGAAGCGGGCGAGCTCCGACTCCTGGGCGGCGAGCTTCTCGAGCTGCTTCAGGTCCTCCTCGGTGAAATCGTCCACGTCCTTCTGCTCGAGCTCCCGGGTTTGCCGGATCACGTCCTCCTGCTCGCGGATGAACTTCTTGAGCCGGGCCACCGCGTCCCGGATCGCCTTCCGGGGATCGCCGGGCTCCATCGTCTCGTCGAGGAAGGCCTCGGGGTCGCTCTTCAGCTTCTCGAGGAGGGACCGGGCGGTGCCCAGGAGCTCCTCGAGCCGGGCCACGATCCGGTCCTCCACCCCTTCCGCTCCCTTGAGGTCCCGGCCCGCCGTGGTGCGGTCGCCCCGGCTCCCCGCGTCCTCGAGGCGGCGCACGGCCTGCACCACCTCGTTCACCGAGAGGGACTGCAGCGCCCCGCGGATCGCGGCCAGGGCGGGGACCGCGGAGCGCACGGAGTCCGCGGCGGCGACCATCTCCCCGCCCACCGCGGACTGTCCCTCGGCGAGAGAGGTGGCCCTTGCGGGGACCCCCGCGAGCGGGAGATCGCCGGTGGCGAGAGCGGCCCGGAGGTCCCCCGTGTCCCGCCGGATCCCGCGCTCCTTCTCGAGGAGCGCGCGGAGCCGGTCCGCGAGATCGGCGAGCTCCGCCTCCGCCCGGGCCTCCCGCTCCCGGGACGTGACGATCCGGATGACGAGGGGACGCGAGCGCCCCACGTGGTCGCCGTCCGGCCACAGGTCACGGGCCTCGGCGCGGAGGGTGAGCGTCTCTCCCGGCCGGAGGTCCCCCGCCGCCAGACGGAGCCGGTGCGAGACCACCTGCTCCCGGCGGCCGCCCGGGTTCCACGTCCGCAGCACGCGGGAGTCCCCCTTGACGCCCCGCTCCGCGAGGAGGGAGATCTCCGACAACCCGTGATCGTCGCGGGCCCGGACGGTCACCTGGACCTCCGCGGGCAGGGTCACCGCCAGGTCCTTGCCCGGGGCGGTGAAGGCCACGTAGGGCGGCTCGTCGGGGACGGCGACGATGCGGTACTGGACCGGATCCCGGTTCCCCACCCCGTCCGCGGTGCGCAGCACGATGGACCAGATGCCGGACTCCCGCACGAGGATCTCTCCCCGCACGGCCCGCTCCCCCGCAGCTTCCATCGTGTGGGGAGAGCCATCCTCGAACGCCAGGGCGGCGTCCGTCACCGGAACGTTGAGGCGGGCCAGCACCGTGACCCGGGTGCCCACCGGGGCGCGGATCTCGCCCGTGGCGTCCTTCTCGGTGCGGTCCTCGAGCCCCAGGTAGCGGGGGTAGCGGTAGGAGAGCGTCAGGCTCTCGACGCCCGGCAGGTCCGTGACCCCCACGTGGAAGAGGGGGGAGGAGGCGTCCGCCGCCTCCACGCGGTAGGCGAAGGGCTCCTCCACCGACTCGAAGCGGAACGAGAAGGCCCGGCCGTCGAAGAGCATCTCGGAGGGCTCGAAGTCGCCCCCCGTGCTCACCAGGATCCGGGCGGAGGAGGGGAGGCGGCCCCGGGCCACGGCGGAGACGGTGAGGGGTTCCCCGCGCAGGATGGAGGCGTCTCCGGGGGTCACGTCGAGGAGAGTGGCGGAGACCGGAGGCACGAAGGCCGCGGGCCGGGCGTACCGCTCGAGGGCGTTCGCGAAGTGCCGCGGGAGCAGCAGGGCGTAGAGGACGACCAGGAGGACGGCGCCGGCCCCCACCGCCAGGGAGCGACCCACCCGCCGCAGGTCCACCACCCGGCGGGCGTCCACCTTGGCCGCCTCCGCCGCCCCGCGCCGCACCACGGCCCGGGCGAAGGAACCGGAGAGACCGCTCTCCGGTCCCTCGCGCCCGAGCTGGAGGGCGTTGATGATGCCGTTGTCCCGGATGCCGGCCGCGGTCTCGATCCGCACCGCCACCGCATCGTCGGGGAGCGCGCGGACCGCGGGGCGGAAGAGGTGGATGACCACGAGCCGCCCCACGAAGGCGGCGGCGGCGAGCAGCAGGGCGATCCGCATTCCCATCGGGAGCCGGAAGAGGTTGTCGAGCGCCGCCAGCACCACGACCGCCAGGCCCGCCCCGAGCACGGTGACGCCGAGCCCGGAGAGGACCTCGCTCCTGCGGAGGGCGACCTTCGCCGCCCGCACCAGGGAAAGAACCCTCTCGTATCCTCCGGGTCTGCTCATCGCTCTTCCTTTCCGGGGATCGCGAAGCGAACGGTCACGGACCCCGATTTCACGCGGATGCCGCCGAGCCCGCCGGCGAACCGGAAGCCCAGGGGAGGCGGCAGGTCGGTGCCCTGCTCCCTCCACAACCAGGACCTCCGGTCCACCAGCCAGCGGTCCCCCCCCTTGTGCATCGACCAGATCTCGTAGCGGCGGAAGGTCCGCCGGCCCCCCAGGGAGGTGGGCCCCCTTCTCGTCTTCAGGACGAGGACGCGCACCTTGTCCCCGTTCCGGACCCCGGCCAGGACCTTCCGGTCCTCGAAGAAGTCGGGGATCTCCGCCACCCGGGCTTCCACCGCCGCGCGGACCTCGCCGGCGAGGGGCTCGCCGCCCCCGGACCCCACCGCGAGCCGGAGGAAGATGGTCTTCTTCGTGACCACCGCCAGGTCGTAGGTGCCGGGGAGGAGAGGGGCGAACCGGGCCCGGCCGGGGGTTCGGGAGCGGACGGCCTGGTAGGAGCGGTCCCCCTCCCGGGGCAGGGCGTGGGCGGTGACGAGAGCCTCCGGGGGGACGACCTCCAGCACGATCCCCGCCGCCTTTCCCTCCTCCGGAGCGGGCCCCGCGAACCGGACCGAGTCCACGTACACGAGGTCGGAGAGATGCTGGCCCACGCGGCCCTTGTCCTTGTCCTTCAGGATGAACTTCCGCGGCTTCTCTTCCCCCTCCACGTAGACGTAGAGCACGGCCACCAGGTGGCCGCGGAGCACCTGGCCGTTGCGGAGCACGATCTCCGTCTCGTACCGGCGCATCGGCCGGGTCTCGCCCGTGTACACCTTCTCCCGCGACCCGTCCTCGACCCACCGCCAGATCCGGTACTCCTCCTCGTGGGCCACGGAGACGTTCAGGCGGTGGATCTCGCCCAGGGCCACGTCGAAGGGCCGGCCGAGCCGGGTGTCGAAGAGCCTGAGCTTCCGCCCGCGGGTGGTCCGGATCCTCCCCCGGAACACGGTCCCGTCGGACAGCGTCAGGACGCCGGGCACGGTCTCCGGCACGGGCCTGTCCCCGCCCCGGGCGCCGGGGAGGGGCGCCAGGGCGAGGAAGAACGCGAGCAGGGCGGTCCTCGGGAGCATGGGCGTCCTCCTCCCGATCATAGCAGGTTCCTCCGGCGCCGGAGGAACCACTCGGCGCTCGTCAAGGCCACGAAGAGGAGGAGGAAGAGGGGCGCGTGGGAGAGGGGGATCTCCTGGTGCCGGACCAGGCCCACCAGGGACCCGCGGATGTCGCGGTCCACGTCCCGCCCGGTGGGAGGCGCATGGTAGTACCTCCCGCCGGAGGCGCGGGCGATCGCCGAGAGGCGCTCGTCGTCGAGATCCACCCGGTCGAGCTCCACGGAGATCCGCTCCACGGGAACCCGGATCTCCGCCCGGCCCAGCTCCTTCCCCCGCCGCGAGGCCCGGACCCTCACCCTCACCTCGCCGGGCTCTTCCGCCCGGAGGGAAGCGGTGTAACCGCCGGGGACGCGGGGCCGGGGAACGAACTCGAGCCGGCGGGTCCCCCCCGGGGTCTCCGCGGTCCCCGAGATCGAGGCGTCCGCCACGGGTCTTCCCTCGGAGTCCCGGACCCGGACCCCGAGGCCGATGGTCTCCCCCAGGCGGTAGGAGGGGCGATCCGCCTCCACGGTGACGGGGTCCCCGGCCTGCTCCACGCCGGGTTCCCTCTCCAGGAGCCAGCGGAGCGCCTGGCCCCAGAACCTCGCGTAGAGTCCCCCCTCCCCGCCGAAGGCGGGGGACCGGGCCCACACCCAGGTGGTGTCGCCGGTGAACGCCACCGCCCGGCCCTCCCCGTAGCGCTGGGCGGCGAGCACGACGGCCTCCCCGCCCCCTTCCCGGGAGGCGGTGAGGAGCACCTGGGCCCCCGGCTTCTCCCGGCCCACCTCCGTCAGCCCCTTGAGGCGGGGGCGGTTCGCGCCCGAGAACCAGCGCTCGAGTCCGGAGAGCATGGGGTGGACCCGGCCCTCGGGGGTGAGGGAGAGGGTCACCGGGGCGTCGATCTGCCCGTGGGTCTCCTCGAGGAACACGGGGATCGCCAAGGGCTCTTCGTAGAACCTGTCAGCCGGTATC
>JAOZQC010000137.1:5878-7841 GCA_029932425.1 Planctomycetota bacterium
CCCCGGCCCCGTAGGTGTGGTAGCCGCCGATGGTGAGGAGCCCCCCCCCGGCCTCCACCCGGGCCCGGAGGAGCTCCATCTGCGCGGGGTCGATGACCTCGGCCTGCACGTCGCCCAGGATCACGACGTCGAAGCGCTCGAAGCCCTTCCGGGTGGAGGGAAGGCCCCGGGAGAGGTCCGCCCCGTGGGCGTCCCCCTTCACCAGGAGGCGCCCGCGGCCGGAGTGGAGGACGGAGGTGAGGTCGATGGCGGGGTCCCGGGCCAGGAAGTCCCGGAGGAACTTCGCCTCCCACCGCAGGGTGGCGTCGAAGTACAGCACGGAGGCCCGCCGGTCGAGCACGGAGAGAGCGAAGACCCGCATGTTGTTGTCGGGGATCGCCTCGTCTCCCCGCACGGGCAGGGAGACCCGGTAGGTGTGGCGGCCCGTACCGGAAGGGACGAAGCGCAGGGAGACGTGCTCGGGCCGGCCCTCCTCGGCGAACGTGACCCACTCGGAGGTGATCTCGTCCCCGCCCTCCCGGAGGACCACCCGCACCCGCCGGTTGCCGGGATCGTCGAGGGGGTAGCCCGTGGAGCGGACGGTGACGTCGGCCACCACCGTGTTCTCCGCGAAGGCGGTCTCCGGCGCGTCCACCGCCGCGAGCACGAGGTCCCGGCGCCCCCGGGCGCCCTCTCCCCGGGAACCGAAGCCCACGGTGTAGACGGGGGTCCCGATCTCCTCCGCGGCCTTCCGCACGTCTCCCCCGGCGTTCTCCGCGCCGTCGGTGAGCACCACCACCGCCACCGCCTCCGTCCGGGGCACCGCCCGGCCCGCCGCCCGGATCGCTCCCGCGAGGTCGGTGAGCTGCCCCCCGGGGACCGCGGATCCGTCCAGGTCCCCGGGGCGGGCGGCGCGCGCCTTCACGTCGAAGGCGAGCGGGACCACCCGGAAGTCGTCGCCGAGGAGCGGGAGCAGCCCCGTCTCCGGTGCGTTCAGGAACTCCGCCGCCACCTTGTACCGGGGGCGCCCCCCGTAGGAGTCCGGGATGGACATGGAGCGGGACCGGTCCACGAGGATCACCACGGAGAGGTTCTCGGTCTGCAGCCGGTCCCGGGAGAGCACGGGCTCGAGGAGCAGGGACAGGAGGAGCAGCACGGCGAGCGTGCGGAGCGCGAGGAACACGGTGCGGGACCGGCGGTCCGTGAGGCGGCGGAGCGTCCGGGAGGAGAACCACACGAACGCGAGCACCGCGAGGGCGAAGAGGATCGCCGCCAGGGGCGGCCAGGGCTCGGCGAAGGTGAGCTTCACGGCCCGGCCCCCTTCCGGGCGGCGGCCCGGGCGCGCCGCCGGGCGATGCGGTTCGCGAAGGCTCCCTCGAAGAGGAGCAGGGCGAGGGCCGCCGCGAGGAGGAACCCCCAGAGGGGCCGGCCTTCCCGGGAGCCCGCGAGCACCTCGGCCGCCCGGCCCGCTCCCCGGACCGCCCGGAACCGCTCCTTCCCGAAGAGCTCCTCGAGAAGGGCCGGCGCCGCCCGCGAGAGGTCGCTCTCCGCGGGATCCACGTTGGCGGCGAAGTGGAGGGTCACGCCCGTTCCCGCCCCCTTCACCGTGTAGACGCCCGGGAGGGTGAGCGGGCCGAAGGAGAGGTTGCCCCTCGCGTCCGGCTTCCCCGCCGGCCGCCGGATGTTCCCGGCGGGATCGGTGATCTCGGGGGGAGGGGCGCGGGGGGAGGGGGCGGGGAACTCCACCGTCTCGCCCAGGAGGCGGTCGCCGGTCTCCCCGGCGCCCGCGAGCCAGCGCACGGCCCGGAAGAGGAGGGGAAGGAAGAGCGGGCGGAGCGGGAGGTTTCCCCAGTCCGCGTCGGCGGTGGTGTTCACGAAGAGGACGCGGCCGCGCCCCGGCGTCTTGGAGAGCAAGAACGGGGTCCCGTCCTCGAGCTTCGCCGCGGTGCGCCCCCCCGCGGGCCGGGGATCGATCCCCAGGGCC
>JAOZQC010000138.1 GCA_029932425.1 Planctomycetota bacterium
CCCCCGGATCCCCGTCCGTCCGGCAGGAGATCTTCAGGCGGTCCGCTTCCGGCGTCACCGCGATCTCCACGCCCACCGTCCGCGCCCCGGGCAGCCGCATCGTCCCCCGGATCCTCGTCGCCTCCCCCTCCGTCTCGATCCGGTCGGCGCGCAGGGAGAGGTCCGGGCGCACCATCTCTCCGTCCGGGGAGAGGAAGCAGGGTCCGCCGTTCCAGAGGAGGAGACCCCCCGAGCGGAGGACGGCCAGCGCGCCGGTATCGCCCACCGCCAGCTCGAACTTGCCGCTCTCGACCTTCACCGGCCCGCGGTCCGGCGGCCGGGAGGCGGGCCGGAAGACCACGTCGTCGAACCTTCCGGAGCCCGTCCCGGAGACCAGGAAGATCACCTGGGCCCGGCTCGCCCCCTCGGGGGGGATGAAGACGTGGCGGAGGACCGTCCAGGCCGGCGCGGTGACCCAGGGGGTGAGGGAGTAACGATGGACGGGCTCCCGGCCCGGCATCCGCCACAGCACGCCGGCGGCGGCGGCCGTTCCCTCCACCTCGCTCCGCGCCCACACCGAGAACTCGTAGCCGTGGGTGCCCGCCACCGGCAGCTCCCGGCCGATCCGGATCATGGCGGGACGCGCTCCCTTCTCCGGACCCAGGACCTTCAGGGCCGCCTTCCCGAGATGGGCCGGCCCCACCTCCACCTCGGCGGCGCCCGGCGCCCCCTCCTCCACGCGGACGGGGAGGGCCTGCGCCTCGAAGGAGCCGTCCTCGAGGAGGTTGCCGGGCACCTCCGGCACCCAGGTGGACTTCTCCACGCCCAGGAGCTTCTTCGGGAGATCCGGGTTCAGGGCGAAGAAGGCCGCCGCCCCGCCCAGGACGGCCACGAACGCCACGAGCCAGGCCAGGGAGGCCCGGCGGGCGCGGCGGACGCGGGCCATGTCCACCTGCGCCCGCATCATGCCCCAGTCCGTTTCCGCGGTCCCCTCCTCGGCGGCCAGGGCCTTCTCGTAGTCCGCCACCGCCGGGTCCACGAAAACGAACCGGGTGCGACCGAGCCGGATCCGGGCGCCGTGGCTCAGGGCCGTCTCCGAAACGGGTTCCCCGTTCACGATGGACCCGTTGGTGCTCCCCAGGTCCCGGAGCACGTAGCCTCCGTCCTCCCGGGTGATCTCGCAGTGGTACGAGGAGACCATCTGGTCCTTCAGCACCACCGTGTTCGTGTCCTTCCGGCCGAAGGTCACGCGCTCCGCGGTGAGCGGGACCCGCTCCCCGTCGCGGTCGCCGCCCGAGAAGAGGAGATGGCAGTCGCCCTCGAGCTTCACCTCCGACTCCCGGGCCACGTCCTCGAGGACGACCTCCTCCTCCGTTCCGTCGCGCTCCCGGAAGGTGATCCGGACGCCGCCGATCTCGATCACGTCGCCGTCCTGCAGGAGATGGCGGTTCCGCTTCACCCCGTTCACCTTCGTGCCGTTGCGGCTCTTCAGGTCCACGATCTCGTACCCGGAGGAGATCCGGAGGATCTGGCAGTGGCGCCGGGAGCAGGCGATGTCGTCGATCGTCACCGTGTTCTCCGGGGCGCGCCCGATGGTGGCGGAGTCCTCGGTGAGCTCCAGCGTCTGGGGCTCCCCGTCCGGTCGCATGATGATCAGCCTGGGCATGTCAGGAACCTCTTCCCGGCGAGAGGAGACAGGGGCGGCGGCCCTCGAAAACCCGTGCGCAAGGCCCGTGCCGCCACCGGCGGCCGGGGGGGCGCTTCGCAGGAGCCAGCCGTAAATCCATGAAGATCAAAAGGATGCGTGCACGCTCGGCTCAGGGACCTCTCCACGTGTGGTTCCGATCACCCGGTCCGCCGTAAAGCGGTCCTTCCGGGCCCGAAACCCGGCCTTCATCCCGGGTCCGTCGGGACCGCACCATCGTAGTGCCGTTTCCGGACCGGGTCACGTGCAAACACGGCCGCTTTCCCCACCCGGAAGCGGCCCCGGGCGGGGGCGGCGACCGCCCGGCTCCCGGGCTCATCCGGGGATCCCGTACCGCTCCATCTTGTTCCTGAGCCCCAGGCGCGAGAGCCCCAGCGCGGCCGCGGCCCGGGTCTTGTTCCCACCGTGGCGGGCGAGCTCGGCGGCGATCGCCGCCTTCTCCACCTCCTCCACCACCTCCCGGAGCGTCCTTCCCTCGGACCAGGCCGCGGACGGCACCGGGGGGGCGGAGCGGATCCTCTCCGACAGGGTCTCCACGGTGATGCGGTCGCCCGCCAGGGCGATGGCCCGCCGCATCTCGTTCCCCAGCTCCCGCACGTTGCCGGGCCAGGGGTACCGGACGAGGAGATCGAGCGCCCCCGCCTCCAGGGGCTTCCGCGGGATCCCCATCTCCCGGGAGTGGAGATCGAGGAAGTGGTCCACGAGGAGGGGGATGTCCTCCGTGCGGTCCCGGAGGGGGGGCATGCGGATCCGCACCACCACCAGCCGCCAGTAGAGGTCCTCGCGGAACCGCCCTTCCTCCCGCAGGCGGTCCACGTCGCGGTTCGTGGCGCACACGATCCGGACGTCCACCTTCACCATCCGCTTCCCCCCCACCCGGCGGACCTCCCCCTCCTCGAGCACCCGCAGGATCTTCTTCTGCATCTCCGGGCTCATGTCCCCCACCTCGTCGAGGAAGAGGGTCCCCCCGTCCGCCTGCTCGAAGAGGCCCGGCGCGTCCCGGTCCGCTCCGGTGAAGGCCCCCCGCACGTGGCCGAAGAGGACCTTCTCGATGAGGGTCTCGGGGATCGCGGAGCAGTTCTCGGTGACGAACGGTCTCTCCTTCCGGGGGCTGTTGAAGTGCAGCGCCCGCGCCACCAGTTCTTTCCCGGTCCCCGACTCCCCCTCGATGAAGACGGGCACGTTCAGCATGGTCACCTTGTCCAGAGTGGTGAGCACCTGCCGGATGCCCGCCGATCGGCCCACGATCTGGGAGTAGTCGTACTTGAACTCCAGCTCCTCCTGGCGGCGTCGCAGGTTCTCCCGGGCCCGGCCCAGCTCCGCCTCGAGCTTCGCCGCCAGGCGTTCCACCTCGAGGTTCTTGCGGCGGAGCTCCGCCTCCCGCCGCCTCATGCCCTCGTGAAGCCGGGAGTTCACGATGGCCAGGGCCGCCTGGTCCGCGAACGCCTCCAGGAGGCGCACGTGGCGCTCCCCGAACGCCCCCCGCCTCCCCCGGTGGTCCACGTAGAGGGCCCCCAGCACGCGGTCCTCCGCCACCAGGGGCACGGAGAGCACGGATCCCAGGTGGAGGGCGGCCACGCTCTCCATCCCCGACCAGCGCTCGTCCCGGGCGGCGTCCGCGGAGAGCACCGCGCGCCGCTCCTCCATGGCCCGCTCCGCGATGGTCCGGCTGATCTCCAGCTCCGGACGGCTCACGGGGTCCCCCTCCAGGTTCCGCGCCACCCGGGCCCGGATTCCCGACCGGGTGCGGAGCAGGAGGAACCCCCGTTCCGCCCCGGTGAGGTCGATGGCGGCGTCCATGATGAGGGCGAGCAGGCGCTTCTCGCTCCGTTCCCGGACCAGCCGCTTGTTGATCTCCAGGACCGACCGGAGACCGCCCGCGAGGAAGGTGTCCCCCGGCCCCATGTCCAGGACCACGGAGGGGGAGTGCTCCGGCGGGGGGGCCGGCTCGGGTTCCTCCCCCCCCTCCCCGGCCCCCGGTTCCGGGCGGGGCTTCAAGATCGCCTGGAGGGTGACCGTGGTGGAGGCGATGACGAGCCGGTCCCCCACCTTCAGCTCGCCCTCCTCCACCCGCTCGCCGTTGCGGAGGGTCTCCCCCCGGGAGAGGTCCCGGAAGCGGTAGCCCGCGGCGGCCCTCTCCACCAGGACGTGCCTCTTCCGCGCGCCCTCGTCGAGGAGGGGAATGTCCGCGGCCCGGGAGCGGCCGATGACCAGGTCGTCCCCCGCGAGCCGGTAGAGCTTCTTCTCGTAGGGGCTCTCCACCAGGAACTGGAGCACGGGCCCGCCCATACCGGTATGCACTATACCACTACCGGACAGTTGATCAAGGTGCCGGTTAGTTCGTTATCGAACAGGACAGCAGGCTTCCGGGGAGGGACGTTCCGCGCGCCGGACGAGAACCGCGACCTACTTCCCCGCGTCCAGGGTCCGGCGCAGCTCCTCCATGCGGGCCTCCACGCGGACCCGGACCTCCTCCGCGGCCCGGTCCCCCGCCGCGCTCCGGAACCGCCGGTAGGCATCGAGGGCGCTCCGGAGGTCCCCGCGGGCGTACAGGAGGTTGCCGAGGGCGAGCCAGGCCTGCCAGAGCGCCGGCTTGATTCCCACCGCCCGCCGGTAGGCCTTTCGCGCCTCCTCCTCCCGGTCCTGCTTCTCCCGCACGAGGCCGAGGTTGTACCAGGTCTCCGCCACGCTCCGGGCGGCCAGGGAGCGGCGGAACGCCTCCGCCGCCCCGGCGAGGTCCCCTTTCCGCTCCCGCTCCCGCCCCTCGTCGAAGGCCTTCCGGGCCTCCTCCGTCCGCTGCTCGAGGATCTTCCGGAGCCTCTCCGGCAGCTCCCGGCCCTCCGGAGCCCGCTCTCCCCGCCGGAGCAGGTTCGCCACCTCCGAGAGGTCCACGTTCTTCGAGCCCGCGGCGATCGCCTTCCGGAACTCCTCGCGCGAGCGCTGCCGGGCCAGGGCCCGCTCCTCCCTCGTGCGTCCCGAGAGAAGGAGGGCGTAGCCCAGGTCCCGGTGATAGACCGCTTCCGCGTCCCGGACCGCCTCGGAGTCCGGCTCCCGCAGCCGGGCCCGGTCCAGGTTCTCCCGGGCCGTCCGGTAGTCCTTCCGGGAGAGGGCGAGATCCATGAGGAGGAGGTAGGGGGCCGCCAGGCGGTCGCAGAGGGCCAGCGCCCGGCGGGCCATCCGCTCCGCCTCCTTCCGGGCCTCCTCCCCTCCCCGCTCGAGGCGTGCCCGCCCGCTCCTCACGAGCAGGTCCGCCAGCATCCTCCGGGCCGAGGCCAGATCCGGATCGTCCGCCACGGCCCGGGCCAGCTCCTCCGCGGCGCGGCGCGTTCGGCCCGCGAAGAGCAAGACCTCCCCCAGGGCGGCGCGGGCCCGCGCGTGTCCCGGCTCGAGGGCGAGCACCTTCGTGAGCGCCTCCTCCGCCCCCGACAGGAACACCCGCTTCTCCGTCTCCACGTACTGGGTGCGATAGAGATCCGCCAGGTCGAGGAGCGGCTCCACCCGCCGGGGATGCTCGCGGGCCGCCTCCGCGAAGAGCTTCGCGGCCTCGAGGTAGTCGCCGGCGGCGAGGGCGATCTCGCCCAGGAGCAGCTTCGCCGGGAGGAAGCGGGGGGAGAGGCGGAGGGCGCGCCGCGCCGCCGCCCGCGCCTCCTCGAAGAGCCGGTCCGCCTCCGGCTTCCTCCCCTCCCGGACGGCCCGGTTCCGCTGCTCCACCGCCCCCGCCTCGAGCACCTCCGCCACCCGGAGCGGGGCCCAGGGATCCTCCGGGCTGAGGTCCTCCAGGACCCGGAAGTCGTCCAGGGCCCGCGCCCGGTCCCCCCCCCGGAACCTCGCCCGGCCCCGGAGGTGCAGGGCGGTGAGCCCCAGGATCCGCGCCTCCGCGGACCCCAGCGACGCCCGCCGGGCCTCGGTCAGGCTCTTCACCGCCTCCTCCCACTCGCCGGCCAGGAACCGCAGCACGCCGAGAAGCAGGGGCCGGCGCCCCGGGAGGTCCTTCCCGGCCAGCGCCCGGAGCTCGGGGAGGACGGCCCGGATGCGGACCGTGGAGTCGAGCCCCAGGTCCCGGGAGCCCGCCGCCAGCGCGTGGATGACCTTGCTCTCCGCCCCCGCCTCGTCCCCGGAGCGCAGGCGGGCGAGCGCCGTCTCCAGGCGGCGGGTCGCCAGCGGCCCCCGCGCGCTCCCGCCCCCCGGGAGGGTCGCCGCCTTCGAGAGGAGCCGGTCCGCGGTTTCCTCGTTCCCGGCGAGGCCCGCCAGGAAGACCCAGGGGACGTACCAGTCCGGCCGGAGCTCCCGCGCGCGGCGGGCGCGGGCCTCGGCCTCCACCCGGTCGCCGCCCGAGAGCGCGGACCGCGCCAGGAGCATCTCCGCCTCCCCCAGGAGGCGGCGCGCCAGGGGATGGCCGGGGGCCGCGGCGAGCACCCGGGAGAGCTGGGCCCGGGCGGCGGCCGGCCGGAGGGCCTTCAGCTCGAGCTCCGCCATCACGCAGCGGGCCTCCACGGCCTCCGGCCGCCGGGCGATCAGGGCGGAGAGGACCCGGCGGGCCTCCGCGGGGTCTCCGGCCCGGATGGCGGCCTGGGCCAGGACCACCGCCGCCGCTTCGCTGGCGGGAGCCCGCCGCAGCGCCTCCCGCGCCGCGTTCCGCGCTCCCACCAGGTCCCCCTGCCGCGCCAGCCCGGAGGAGAGCATGATCAGGGGCTCGGGATCCGAGGGGACGCGGCGCGCCGCGGCCCGGAAGGCCTCCACCGCCTCCCGGGGGCGGGAGAGCCCCGAGAGGACCTCCCCCCGCTTCAGGAGGATCCGCACCGCCAGGGGCGGGGGCAGCCGGGGGGCCTCCGCGGCGAGGGGGTCGAGGATCTCGAGCAGGGCCTCCCCCTCCGCCCCGCTCCGCCCGAGAGCCGCGGCTTCGGCGAGGAGGGCGCGCGCCCTCTCCACGGGACCGGAGGCCCGGGCCGCCGCGCGCCGGTAGGCCGCCGCCGCCTCCCGGTAGACACCGGGATCTCCCCCGCGCGCGGCCAGGGCCAGGGCGTCCCCGTGCTTCATGGCCGGGAGCCACCGGTCCGGGGCCTTCCGCTCCGCGTCCGCGAAGAGCCCCACCGGATCCCCCCAGACGACCGCCCGGTGCACCGTCCCCCCCAGGAGGAGGAGCACCGCGAGCGCCGACGCCGCGAAGCGGGCGCGACGGGGGAGCGCGAGCAGCAGGAGGCCCCCCGCCAGGCTCGCCCCGAACACCGCGAAGTAGAGGTAGCGCTCGGCGAAGAGCACGGTGGTCCGGGGGAGCACGTTGTTGAAGGGCAGGAGGGCCGCGGGCACCGCGGCCAGCGCGAAGAAGAGCGCCGGGCGGCGCCGGCGGGAGAGGACGAGGGCGGCCGCCAGGAGCAGCACCGCGGCTCCCCCCGCGAGCACTCCGCCGGTGAGGCCCGCCGCCGGGGCGGGATCGTGGACGATGCTCTGCCCCCCGAGCGGCAGGAACAGGAGCCCGAGGTACTTCCCCCCCAGGGCCAGGTCCGTGAGGAGGAGCGTCCCCAGGGGGAGGGCGGGCACCTCCGAGGCCGGTCCCTCCGCCAGGGCCGTCAGGTAGTGGACGGTGGTGAGGACCGCCGTCACCGCCAGGTACGGCGCGAGATCGAGAAGCCACCGGAACCGCCGCTCCCGGAACCGGAGGGAGAACACGTAGAGGGCGAGGAGGAGGGGCGTCACCAGGGCGCTGCCCTTGGCGAGGAGCGCCAGGGCGAGGAGGCCCGCCCCTCCGAGATGGCCGGCCGCCCGGGCCCGCCCTCCGCGCTCCGCGGCCCGGAGGAAGAGCAGGGCGGAGAGGGCGGAGAAGAGGAAGGCCAGGAGCCCCTTCCGCTCGGAGATCCAGGCCACGGTCTCCACGGCCGCGGGATGGAGCGCGAAGAGGAAGGCGGCGAGCCAGGCCAGGTCCCGCCGCCCCGAGGCCCGGCCCCCCAGGGCCAGCACGAGCCACGCGTTCAGGATGTGGAGGAGGAGGTTCTCGATCCGGTAGCCGGAAGGACGATCCTCGCCGAAGAGGGCGTGGTCGAGGCGGAGCGAGGTGTAGTAGACGGGAAGCCAGGCGTGGAAGACGGGCCGGGTCCAGATCGCGGCCAGGCCGCCGTCCTCGCCCCTCACGGGCCT
>JAOZQC010000139.1 GCA_029932425.1 Planctomycetota bacterium
ATCGTCCGGAAGGTCCCCCGGTCCGGGTCGTAGATCTCCGCGGTGCGGTTCCCGCTGCCCCCGGTGAGGAGGACCCGGCCGTCCCGGAGGAGCGTGGCCCGGTGCCCGGCCCGGAGCATCGCCATGTCCGGTCCGGGCCTCCAGGTGCCCGTGGACGGGTCGTAGATCTCCGTGGACCGGTGGAAGACGGTGTTCCCCGCCCCGTCCTTCGTCTTGCCCCCGGTCACGAGCACGCGCCCGTCCCGGAGCAAGGTGGCGGTGTGGAAGGTCCGGGCCGCGCCCATGGCCCCCGTGGCCACGAACCGGGTGGTGGCGGAGGAGAAGAGCTCCGCGGAGGCCGTGGCCCGCCAGGTGGTCACCGGGTCCGGCCGCTCCCCTCCGGCCACGAGGACCAGGCCGCTGTGGAGGAGCGTGGCGGTGTGCTGCCCCCGGGCCTCCGCCATGCGACCCGCCGCGGGGAGGAAATCCTCGCGGGAGGGGTCGAAGAGCTCCGCGGAAGAGGTCACCGCGGTTCCCGAGGTGTACCCCCCCGCCACGAGCACCATGCCGCTCGGCAGCACCGTCATGGTGTGGCTCGACCGGCCCTCGTTCATCCGCTCGGGCACCTCCCGGAACTCGGTCTGCACCACGGGGACCGGAGAGGGCCAGGGGCCGGTGGTGAAGGTGGCGTCGAAGACCCGGGAGAGCGACTCCCCCCGGGTGGAGCGCAGTCCGGCGGTGACCCGGACCTCGTAGGTGGTGGAGGTGTCGAACCAGGGGTCGGGGTGGAAGGTCACCTGGAGCCGGTCGTCGGAGAGCGTGAAGAACCCGGTGCGGGGGATCGCGGTGCCTTCCCGGACCACCCGGAACGTCTCCGTGGAGAGCGACTCCGGGTCCACGGCCTGGCTCAGGAAGATGGTGATCGCGACGTCGTTGGGAAGGCTGCCCGTTCCCGAGAGCGGATCGATGGCCCGGACCCGGAAGGTCTTCGCCCCTCCCCCGCCGCCCCCTCCCCCTCCACCGCCTCCGCCGCCGCACGCGGGGAGGGTAAGGGGAAACAGGACCGAGAGGAGCAGAGCGGCAGAGCGGTACCTCGTCATCGTTCACCGTCCTCGGCCCCGACCCGTGGGGGAATCCTCGCACGGAACGACCGGTCCCGCAACCTCCTCCCCCGGGGCGGGGCGCGAAGCCGGCGCGGGCCGGGCGCCGTCACGCCCTCCCCGCCAGCACCAGGGTCTGCTCGCGGACGAGGGGGAGGAGGGACCGGGAACGGAGGAGACGCAGGCCCGCGGCGGCCAGGTCCGCCCGCAGGGCGGCGCCCGACAGGCCCGTCCGGCCGGAGGGGCGCTTGGGGCGGAGCCGCCGCCGGAGCCCCTCCAGGGTGGCGGCGCGGTAGTAGGAGAGCACCACCTTCCCCCGGCTCACCCGCCGGAGCTCGCGGAGGATGCGGCGCCGGTCCCCGGACGCCGGGAAGTGGTGGAGGAGGCGCACGCAGACCACGAGGTCCGCGGCCCGGTCGGGAAGCGGGAGGCGGGAGGCGTCCGCGACGACGACCCCGTCGCAGACCGGCCGGGCCCGGGCCGCCATGGCCGGGGAGCCGTCGGCGCCCAGGAGCCGGGCGGGGCGGAGCTCCCGGAGCGCGGGGGCCAGGCGGCCGTTCCCGCAGGGGACGTCCAGGACCACGAGACCGGGCGCCGTGCCGCCCAGGAGCCGGCGGAGGGCGCGGACCTCGGCGCGGGTGGTGGCGGGGCGCTTCCCGTACCGGGCCGCGCGCTCCGGGTCCTCGTACCCGGGGATCCTCATCCGCCTCCGAGCAGGTCCTCCAGGAGGTCCACCCGGGCCGTCTGGAGGGGGATCGGCCCCTCCGCGCGGCCGTCCACGAACTGGCGGACCAGGGGGTCCTGCGTGGCCCGGATCTCGTCCGGGGTCCCCTCCGCCACGATCTCCCCCATGTAGAGCATGACCAGGCGGTCGGCGACCGCCAGGGCGCTCTTCATGTCGTGGGTGACCACCACCGATCCCACCCCCAGGCGGCTGATGTCCCGGATGAGCTTGGTGATCACCGCCGTCATCACGGGATCGAGGCCCGACGTGGGCTCGTCGTAGAAGAGCAGCTCGGGGTCCAGGGCGAGGGCCCGGGCGATGCCCACCCGCTGCTTCATCCCCCCGGAGAGCTGCGCGGGCATCAGGTGCTCGAAGCCGAGGAGCCCCACCTGGTCCAGCTTCATCTTCACGATGATCCGGATCACCTTCTCGTCGAGCTTCGTGAGCTCCCGGAGGGGCAGGGCCACGTTGTCGGCCACGGTGAGGGAGTTGAGGAGGGCGCCGGACTGGAAGACCACCCCGAACCGCCGACGGAGGGCGTTCATCTCCTTCGCCGGGATCCTCCCCACGGGGCGGCCGAAGAGGTGGACGGAGCCCTCGTCCGGACGCTCCTGCCCCATGAGGATCCGGAGGCAGGTGGTCTTCCCGCTTCCCGACCGGCCCATGATCACGAGCGTCTCGCCTTTCCGGAGCGAGAGATCGATCCCCGAGAGCACGCGGTGACCGTCGTAGCTCTTCCGGATCCCCTCGGCCCTGAGGATCTCCGCGCCCGCGGGCAGCTTCTCCTGCTCCGCCGGAGAAGGGACCTTCACCGTCATGGGTGAACCTTACCGCCCGCGGGACCGGAAGGGCAACGTTCCGGGGCCCCCGGCCCGGTCACGCCTCCCCGCGGAGGGCCTCCTCCACGCTCCCGTGGATGGGAAAGAGGGCCATGAGGTTGGAGAGTTCGAGGATGCGGAGCACGTTCTTCCCGGGGGCCGCGAGCCGGACCTCGCCCCCGTACGGGCGCGCCTCCTTCAGGGTCTGCACGAGCGTGGCGATGCCGCTCGAGTCCATGAAGGGGACCGCCCCGAGGTCGAGGACGATCCGGGGGACGCGTTCGCCCGTGAGCTCCGAGAGCGCGGATCTGAGCTCCGGGCTCGTGTACATGTCCACGTCCCCCTCGATGGAGACCACCGCCACTCCCTCCTGGAAACGGGTCCGGATCCTCATGACCGCCTCGCCGCCCGGTACTTCACCATGGTGAGGAGCGTGCCCTCCCTCTCCGCGGGCCGGAAGACCACCTCGTCCATGACGCTCTTCATGAGGCGCAGGCCCAGCCCCCCCTCCCGGAGCTCCTCGTCGCAGATGGACCTCCCGCCCTCCTCGAAGTACTCCCCGTAGTCGCGGAGCTCCACCTCCATGCGATCCGGAAGGAGGTGGAGGGTCACGTCGATCTTCTGGCTCGGGTCCCGGCCGTAGCAGTGCTCGATGATGTTGGCGCACCCCTCGTTCACCGCCAGCATGAGGCTCAGCTTCTCCTCCTCGGAGAACCCGAAGATCTCCGCCGAGCGCCCCACCACCTCGCGGAGGAGCCCCAGGTACTTGGGGTTCGAGGGCAACGACAGCGTGATGTACTCGTCAGGGGGTCGCAAGGTCGCCTCCCGTCTCCCGGCGAACCGGGACGCGACGTTTCTAGCATTTCCCGGCCCCCGAGTCGCCATTCACGCGGCGGGGGAGCTCACCTCCCGGGTCAGGCGGGCCGGCCGGCGGCCGGCTCGGGGACCGGCGCGCACGCGGGCCGGGCCGGCGTCTCCTCCCGCTCCAGGCGGTAGCAGTCCATGAGCTGGCGCAGGCGGGTGGAGGCGTTGGTGATCCGGATGAGCTTCTCCCGGGCCTCCGGGGGCAGGTCGCCGCCCGCGGCCAGCGACTCTCCCTCGTCCGCGAGCTCGCGGGACAGCTCCCGGAACCGCAGCATCTCCTCCCGGAGCCCCCCGATCACGGCGTTCATCTCGTCGCAGAGGTCGTGGAAGTAGTCGTTCTCCCGGATCGACACCTCCTGCGCCAGGTCCCCCTCCCGCACCCGCCGGAGGATCTTCTTGAAGCGGTAGATCGGCCCCGCCAGGCGGTGCGTGAAGATGAGGCCGTGGAGGCACATGCAGATGAAGGTGAAGGCGAGGGGAAGGACGAACACCTGCACGAAGATGTGGAGCCTCTGCACGGCGGCAGCCCAGGCCGCTTCGTCCCCGGTGCCGGCGATCACCGTCCAGAGGGCCCGGGAGTTCGCGAGGAGCGAGAAGAGCACGAGGTAGAAGTAGACGTACCCCATGATCTGGAGGGCCATCCCGAGCTGGAGCTTCTTGTCGACGATGATCCGACTGCGTACGCGCCGATCCGTTCCGGCCATGCTCCGACCTCCTGGCGGTGGGCCGCGGCCCCGAGGGCTTCCCCCGGCCCCACGGACCGGGAGCGGGGTCTCTTCGAGCTTCTGTCGGCAGGGAGGCGGGCCGGACTGAACTAAAACTCGACCTTGGGGACCTCCCGCTCGGCCTGGTCCTCGATCTCGAAGAACTCGGCCTGCTCGAAGTGGAACATGCCGGCGATGATGTTGCTCGGGAACTGCTCGATCTTCGTGTTGAAGCGCATCGCCGAGTCGTTGTAGTGCTGGCGGGAGAAGGAGATCTTGTTCTCCGTGGAGGAGAGCTCCTCCTGGAGGGCGAGCATGTTCTGGTTGGCCTTCAGGTCGGGGTAGTTCTCGGCCACCGCGAAGAGGGTGCGGAGGGTCTGGGTGAGCATGTTCTCCGCCGCCGCCTGGTCGGCCACCCCGGACACGTCCACCGCCTGCTGGCGCGCCTTCGTGACGCTCTCCAGCACCTCCCGCTCGTGCTTCATGTAGCCCTTGCAGGTCTCCACCAGGTTCGGGATGAGGTCGTGCCGGCGCTTGAGCTGCACCTCGATCTGGGCCCAGGCGTTCTTCACCTGGTTCTTCAGGCGGACGAGCCCGTTGTAGCTCCCGATCACGAAGAGGATGACCAGGACGACGATTCCCAGGGCGATCCAGAGTCCCATGTGCTCCTCCCTTCGGGGGTGACGCGGACCGGCCGCGATTGTACCCCGCATCCTCCCCCGGTCGCGCGCGGTTTCGGCCGGCCGTCCGGCCGGCCGGCCCGCGGCCGGGGTCCCCCCCGGTTACGGGGGCCGCCCCCGGAGTATTCGCCCCGCCCCCCTTCAGTCCTGCAGGACCGGCAGGTAGCGATAGTAGGTCTCCAGGGTGAGGACCCCCATCGCCGCGGTGTACATCCGCCCCGCCACCGTGTCGTGGTTCCAGACCGGCCAGCTCCCCCGCATGGGCCCCTTCTTCGTCTGCGTCCCGGGGATGACCTTCTTGATCCGCTGGTTCCAGAGGCGGAAGTAACGGCCGCCCATCTGGTGCATGGCCAGCGTGCCGTAGTACCAGGCGTAGGTGGGATACTCCCGGGCGGAGCGGTAGAGCGACCAGTCCTCGTTCCTCGGGATCTCCTCCATCATGTCCCGGAGCACCTTGTTCGCGGAGCCGATGCAGAACGGGTGCGACCGGCGCCAGCCCAGGAAGATCCGGCACATGATGCCCAGCGGCACGGTGGCGTACTTCGTGTCCCAGACCGGGTTCTGGTACCCCGTCTGGAACGTGTAGTCGGTCCCGCGCCCCACCTCGTACCCGTAGTTGGGATCGATGTCGATGAAGTCCTCCCGCTGGTCCTTCACGGCATCCGAGTACAGGTCCATGACGTGGTAGCAGCCCGCGAAGGCGATCTCCCTCACCTCGAGCCCCGCCTTCTCGCCGCTCTTCAGGGCGAAGAGGTTCCAGGACATGCAGGAGGTGTCCGTGGTCTGGATGGGGATCCGGTAGCGCCAGCCCCCGAGCTGGTTCTGGATGGTGGTGAGGAGGTCGATCCCTCGCTGCGCGCACCAGGCGTAGCGGGGATTGCGGGTGAGCATGTAGGCCTCCGCGAAGGCCTGGACCCCCAGCGGCCGGTCATAGCCTCCCACGAGGTCGTTGGTCAGGAAGTCCCCGTTCGCCTGCTGCCGGGCCTCGAGGTAGTCGAGAGCGCGCTGGATCACGTCCTTGTACTTCCCCTCCGCGGGGGAGTACCCCGCTCCCAGGAAGGCCAGGACGGCCAGGGCGGTGGTGCCCGAGGGATCGAGCTGGAAGCGGGCCCCCTCCGCCCCGGAGGAGACCCTCTCCGTGTCGAGCTCCGTGAACTTCTGGGGATCGAATCGCCCGTCCGGGTGCTGGTGCCGGGCCAGGAACTCCAGGCCGAGCTGGACGGCGTACTCCGTCTCCTCCGTCTGCCGGAACCCCTTGTTCTCCTTGTCGAAGTCCTCGCGCCACTTGTTGCGCTCCAGCTCGTACTGCTTGGGGGTGAAGAACTTGGGGTTCTTCTCGAACCACTTCTTCCAGATGCCCGGGTCCGGGCCGAAGAAGTGGCCGGTGATCCGCTCCAGGGACTTCTCCACCAGGTACTCCTCGGGGGACCCGTCCCGGAGCACCCGGAGCATCTTCAGGAGGAACCGGAAGCCCCGGGGATTGCGCCGGAAGCCCAGGGCCTCGATCCCGCGCTGGAGGAACCGGCCGCGCGACTTGAGGAGCCGCCGCTCGAACGCTTCCACCTGGCCGGCGTCCGCCGCCTTCCAGAAGTTGATGGCCGCCGCGTAGCGGAGCATGTCGTTCCGGCGCTCGTTGATCATCACCTTCAGGAGGAGGGGACTCAGCGAGTGCACCCGAAGGTCCCCCGCGAGGTGGAAGACGTACTTCGCCAGCTCCGGATCCCTCTGCCCCGCGCGTTTCTTCAGAGGGGTCACGAGGCGCTCGCCGCCCACCCGGGAGAGGGCGTGCCAGCAGGCCCCGCGCACGAGGCGGTGGGGATCGCGCATCATCCGCGCGAAGAGGCTGTCCTGCACCTCCGGCTTCTTCACGCCGAGCCGCCCCAGGGCGATGGCCGCCGCCTCCCGGTACTCCCTCGACCTCGAGGCGGTGAGGATCGCCACCAGGCGGTCCACGTTCTCCGCCCGGGCGGTGGCCTCGAGGGCCTTGGCCCGGGCCTCCCCCGACTCGCCGGATGCGGAGCCGAGACGCGCCTGGACCTTGTTGAAGACGGAGGGATCGTCGATCCGCCCCAGAGCCCAGGCGGCGAACTTGCCGTGGAACCCGTCGGAGTTGTCGAGGGCGGCCAGGAGGGCGGGCACCAGGTCCACCGACCCCAGCCGGCCCGCGGCCACGGCGGCGGCGTTCCGCACGTCGATGTTCCTGGCGGCGAGGGCGGCCTTCACGTAGCCCACCCCGTCCTCGAGCTTGAGGTGGCCGATGGCCCGGAGCACCTCCACCTGGACGCGGGGATCGGGGGAGCCCTTGAAGCGATAGAGGAGCAGCTTCCCGGCCTCCGGGGTGCCCGCCTCCCGCAGGAGGATCACGAGGTTCCGCCGGACCGGGGCTCCCTGGCCCTTCCGCTCGCGGACCAGGTCCAGGAGGACCGCCCACGCCTTCTCCGCATCCAGGCGGAACGCGGCCTCCCCGGCCAGGCGGGCGATGTAGGCCATGGGCTCCGTGACGGCCATCCGGAGCAGCGGCGTCACCGCCTTGGGGATGCGGAGCCGCCGCAGGGTTTCCACCGCCCGCGAACGGGCGATGCTGTCCTCGTCGCGGAGGGCGGTGAGGGCCTTCTCGTACTTCTGCTCGGTCTGCCCGGCCTTGGCGTCCCCGGGGGGAGGATCCTGCGCCCCGGCCGGGCCGGGGAGGAGCAGCAGCACGAGGAGCACGAGACGCGTGGCGGGCTTCATGGTCGGGTCGCCTCCGGCGGACCGCGGCCGGCCGCCTCCCCCCGGCCGGCGGACAGGTCCGGCGCCTCCATCCTATCAGACGGCCGCCTCCCCCCTCGGGATCCATCCCCGGTCCCGGGCGAAACGGATCGTCTCCTCGAGGCCCTCCCGGAGCGGGATGCGGGTGC
>JAOZQC010000140.1:0-4510 GCA_029932425.1 Planctomycetota bacterium
GAGCTTCCGGATGATCCCGGCGACGATCCCCTCGTGGTAGACCGTGTCGTTGTCGCGGTCGATGGAGGGGGCGGGGATGCAGAAGTGGACCGGCTCGCCTTCCGCGGCGGGCTCGCCGAGGAGACGCTCCAGGATGAACCGCATGATCGGGATCGCATCCTGCTCGCCCGGTGCCAGGAAGCCGTCCTGCATCGGCCGGCGGACCTCCTTCCCGAACATGTTCGCGAGCTGGAACGAGACGTCACCCAGCACGAACAGCCGGTCCCGGTGCGAGACGAACGGCACCTTCAGCCGGGTCAGCGTCTCCTGCCCCCCGCCGGAAGTGGCGGGGATCTCCAGGAAGGCGTTGCGCTCGCGCTTGATGTGGACCTCGCCCTTCTCGTCCCGCACGGCGGTGAGGATGTTCGCGGTGCCCACGTCCAGCCCTCGTCCGAGCAAGAGCTTCGGCGGGGACGACGGGGGAACCCCGAGCACCGCCCGGGCGGTCAGCGCCTCTCCCCCCGATCCCTCGGCGGGCCGGGCGTTCTCGTCCTGCTTCCTGGGTTCCTCGATGTGAACGACGGGTGAGTCTACCGACATGGTTCTCCCTCCTCGGGACCCCCTCTCGGGGCGTCCTCTGTCTCGGTCAACGGTTCTCTGCCTCCTGCTCCCTCTCGGCTCCGGACCCGAGAGCGGCCCTGAGCCGCTCCAGGTCGCCGGAGATACCCTTCTCGCTCGTGCGCTCCTCCACGGACATGGCGCCGAGGTTCGTCTTCATCTCCGCCCCGCGATCGAAGATCCGGGCCACGAGCACGTCGGTGGCCTCGAACTCGCTCTCGATGGGCCGGGCGGTGGCCGTCTGGATCGCCCGCTGGATCTGCTCCAGGGCGCGGTCGAGATGGAAGTTGAACTGCCCCTCCAGGCGGCCCTCCCGTTCCGCCAGGCGGTTCACGAGGGTGTCCAGGCTCTCCGTATCCAGGGCGGGGCGATGATCCGCGATCCGCCCCATGAGCGCCCGGAGCTCGGCCATCTCCTCCTTCAGGCGGGCCACCACCCCCGCCGCCCGCTGCTCCGCGTCCGGGGACGAGCCCTGCTCGCGGCGCACCAGCTCGGCCCGGATCTTCTCCATGGCCGCCGTCACCTCCTCCAGCCGGGCGTGGGCCCGGCTCGCCTCCTCCTCCTTCTCGAGCAGCGTCTTCCGGTCCTTCCGCTGCTGGGAGTGGAGATGGCGGAGGGCCCGGACCAGGCGGCGGCTGCGCTCCTTCAGGCCCGCCGCCTGCTCCCGCGCCTCGTCCCGTTCCCGGGTGAGCTGCTCGATGCGCTCCTCCGCGGCGGCCAGGGCGCGCTCCTGCCGGACGGCCAGCTCGCCGCGCTCCCCTTCCATCCGCTCGAGGAGCTCCTTGCGCTCCCGGAGCAGGCGCTCCACCCGGGCCTCGTGCTCGCGGGTCAGCTTCTCCTCGCGGGAGGCGGCCGACTCCTGCGCCTCCCGCAGACGTTCCGCGAGCATCTCCGCCTCGCGCTCGTGCTTCGAGGCCGATTCCTTCAGGTTCTCGATCTGTCCGAGCGCGAGGCGCAGCTCCTGTTCCGCGGAGGCCGCCCGCTCCACGGAGTAGGCGGCCTCCTCGCGGAGGCGGGCGAGGGAGAGCTCCATCTCCCGCTCCTTCTCGAGGAGGTCGCGGCGCTCCTCCTCCCAGCCTTCCTCGAGACGCCGCACGGCCTTCTCGTGGGACTCCTCGAGGGCCGATTTCTCCTCTTCCAGGCGCGCCACCCTCCGCTGGTACTCCACGAGCATCCGGGCCTCGCGCTCGGTCTGCCGGTTGCGCTCCTCCTCGAGCGCCCGCTCCGCCGCCCGGGCCCGTTCCTTCTCGGCCCGGAGCAGGGCCTCCTGCTCGGCCTGGATGGCGAGGACCTTGTCGAACCGGCGCTTCGTCTCCGAGACGATGCGGTCACGGTCCTTCCGCACGCGTTCGCTGGTCTCCCTGCGAATCGTGTCGTCCACCACGGCCTCGATGAGACGAAGGACCTTTGCGCCGGAAACCACGCGGAATCGTTTGCGACCCTGGGCGGCCAGCTCCTCCAGGGTCCGCTGCTCCGTGTGCGCCTCGATGACCTTGCTCAGATTCTTGATGTCGCACGCTTTCATGGTCGCCATCTCGCCTCGATCCTGTTCCCTTCGGACAGACCATCCCCGTCCGGGTCCCGGGAACCCATTTTGTTGTTGTTTCCATAGCCCGCGATGTGTGCGAGACTGCCTTGCACAACATCGCACACCGGTTCCGCCGTTGTCTGTTACAACATTACACGGTGCCCCGCCGGTACGGTGTCGAAGGGGAGGGAGTGAGCTGGTATACGGTCTTCGGCAGCTGGCTGCCATGCCCCCTGGGGGCGAAGGCCCTGCGGGCGTTCCGGGCGGCGGACATCCGTCCCGGGTGACCCTTAGCTTTGCGTCCCGCCCTTTCGAACGGTTTGCCCTTGTCGAGTGCTCGTATTGCTCCTTTTTGTTTGTTTCCCGCCGGGCCGCGCCCGGCTTCCTGCATCGTGAAACTCCGCCGAAAGCAGCAGAAGCGTAGGACATGAAGCGAGGGTGTCAAGGGCGTTTTTTGATGTTTTTTCAATCGACGCGGACGTTCAGCGGCCGGAACATGTCGAGCGGATGGAGCATGCAGCAAACCCCGTGGTCACAAGGAGATGAGAGCGCCTCTCCCCTTCGGTCGGGACGTCTTATCGAAACGATCGAGGGGGGAGGGAACGCGTTTTTCCCTCTCCCTCGCGGGCCGGGAGGGAAAGGCCGTCTCGACGTCCCTCCTCGACGTCGGGGGAGAGGCCGGGAGAGCGGATGGGGACCGTTTCGGGAGCTTTCCCTGAAAGATGGTCTCCGCGGACGTATAGGATTCCGGTCAGGCCCCGGACAGGAGGAGGTCAGGATGCGAAAGGTACTGTTCATCGCCCTGGTCGCGGTGCTTGCCGCGCCCGCGGCGGCGGGCGGCCCGGAGGCCGCGCTTCGGGAGTATCGGGACCGGGCGAAGCGGGTGGCCCCGGACGATGTGAAGGGGCACTACGTGCTCGGCCTCTGGTGCCGGCAGAGGAAGCTGGCCGAGCAGGCGCGCCTGGAGTTCGAGAGGGTGATCGCCCTGGAGCCGGACCATGCCGGGGCCCGGACCGCCCTGGGCTACGTGCGCCAGGGGGACCGGTGGCTCACGGGCGACGAGGCCATGCGGGCGCGGGGGCTCGTCCGGCACGCGCGCACCTGGATGCTGCCCGAGGAGCTCCAGAGGCTGCTGCTGCCGGCCCGGGAGAAGGAACGCCTGAAGCGGGAGCAGGAGAGGGTCCGGAAGCTGCTCCGGGCCATGAACGCGGGGGGGCCCAAGGTCCAGCGGATCGCCATGAAGGCCCTCGACGGGATCGAGGACCGGTACAAGGTGGATCCCCTGGCCTACGCCTTGAGGTACCCGTCGGAGCCGGTCCGGATCTACGCGGCCAGGGAGCTGGGGAGGATCCGGGACCGGCGCACGCTCCGCCCCCTCGTCTTCCGGAGCCTCGTGGACCCCTCGGAGGCCGTGCGGGAGACGGCGCTCGCCGCCGCCAAGGGCTTCGGGGACCCCAACCTCCTGGCCCCGTACGTGAACGCTCTCTTCTCGGAGAACGCCGCCCTGCGCACCAACGCCGCCCGGAACATCGGGGACCTGGGGGACGTGAGGGGGATCGAGTACCTGGTGTACCGCCTGAGCGCGCACGGGGGAGGCCTCACCCGGTCGCACATCTACCTGGCGAAGCAGATCTCCTTCATCCAGGACTACGACGTGGAGGTGGCCCAGACCGCGTTCATCGCCGATCCCATGGTGGGCGTGCTGCAGGAGGGCCAGGTGCTCGACGTCCGGGTCATCGCCACCGAGCGGAACGCCACCCTCGTCGAGCGCCGGGTGGTCCGGAGCGCGTTGGCCCGGCTGGCGGGGGTGGATCTCGGCGACAAGCCCGCCGCGTGGGCGAAGTGGTGGAAGGAGCACAAGGAGGAGCTCCTCGCCCGCAAGCGCTGATCTCCCGCTCAGCTTCCGCGGCCGGCGAGGACGATCTCGTCCACGCCGGCCGCCGTGCCCCGCCGCCGCGCCAGCGGCGCCCCCCACCGGTGGAGGAGCCCCGCGTAGAGGCCCAGCACCGTGTCGTAGAGGGGGGCCAGGCGCCGGGGACCCCATCCGGAGAGGGGGTCCCGGGGATCCGGGAGGGGCGGGCGGATGCCCAGCGCCCGCCCCATCTCGAGCACCAGGTCCCGCATCCTCTCCTCCTCGCGGGCGGCCGCGCGACGGCTCCGGGCCCTCGCGAGATCGGGGGGCGGCCGGGCCCGGGGGCCCCGGGGCGGGCTGGCCTGCTCGGCGGCGTGCCGGTCGTCGCGCGCGGCGAAGGGCTGTCCGTCGGGGCCGTACCACACCGGAATGCGGTGGCCCCACCAGAGCTGGCGGCTGATGCACCAGTCGCGGATGTTCTCCATCCAGTGGAAGTAGGTCTCTTCCCAGTGCCTGGGGTAAAAACGGATCTA
>JAOZQC010000140.1:4520-7763 GCA_029932425.1 Planctomycetota bacterium
GCCAGAGGAAGCGGAGCACCTCCCGGGGCCGGAAGAGGAAGAGCTCCGCGGCGGGCAGCACCCTGCGGAGGGCGTCGCGGAAGGGAATCACGCCCGGCCCCGGGGGTACGAGCACGGTGGCGTTTCCCGCCGCCAGGGACGCCACGGCGAGGGCCGCCGGCTCCGGGGCCGGCGAGGGGAGAGGGGCGAGCATCGTGGTGCGGGGCGGGCGGAAGGCGTAGCAGAAGGGCTCGCGCCGCCGTCTTCCGCTCATCGGCGGCTTCCGGGGCCGCCGGGCGGCGGGAGGGTGCCTCTGGGTCTCATGGCGAACCAGTGTAGGATCCCGCCCGGTGCCGTCAAACCGGGTGGGGCCATTCTCCGTGGAAGACGTGGACGGCGGGCCCCTCCTGGAGGATGGGGCCCTCCCCGTCCCACTCGAGGGTCAGGTCCCCGCCCCGGAGACGGACCGTCACGCGGGGCCCGGTACGGCCGGTGAGGAACCCGGCCACGGCCGCGGCCGCCGCCCCCGTGCCGCAGGCCATGGTTTCCCCCGTGCCGCGCTCCCAGGTCCGCTGCACCACCTCCTCCCCGCCCCGCACCTCCACGAACTCCGCGTTCACGCGGTTCGGGAAGGCCGGGTGGTGTTCGAGGGCGGGCCCGAAGCGCTCCACGGGGAACCCCTCCACGTCCCGGACGAAGACCACGGCGTGCGGGTTTCCCATGGAGACCGCGGTGATCCGGAGGGTCTCCCCCGCCACCTCGAGGGGCTCGTCCACCGCCCGGCCCGGTCCCCCCGTCATCGGCACCTCGGCGCGCTCGAGCCGGGGCTTGCCGAGAGAGACCCGGACCCTCGCCCGGAGCTCGGAACTCTCGAGGACGCGGACCGGGAGGAGGCCGGCCCCGGTCTCCACCGTCATCTCCGCCCGCGCCGCCAGGCCGTTCCGGAGGGCGAAGAACCCCACGCACCGGAGCCCGTTCCCGCACATCTCGGCCCGGGAGCCGTCCGCGTTCCACATCTCCATGCGGAGATCGGCCCGGTCCGAGGGGAGGACGAGAATGAGCCCGTCGGAACCCACGCCCCGGTGCCGATCCGAGATCCGCCGGGCGAGCGCCGCCGGATCGCTCACCTCCTCCTCGAAGCCGTTCACGTACACGTAGTCGTTGCCGAGCCCCTCCATCTTGGTGAACCGCATGGAAGGGATTGTACGGGGGCGGGCGCCTTTGTTCACCCACACTCGAAAGGAAGAGACATCCCTGAAACCGTCCGTTGCCCGGAATCCCTGAGGGTCCCGCTCGGTACAATACTTCCCGACAGTACGAAAGGAAGGAGGCCCAGGATGGATTCCGCCGGCATGGCGGGGGTCACGAGGCCCCCCTCGGAGGTCTTGCGAGAGAGAATCGAGGAGGTAGCGTCGCGCCTCGCGGACGAGGCTCGTAAGCGGGCCACCTGGGCGCGTAAACTCCGAGCGCTCGCGAAACCTGCGATCCTCGACGACCTTACGAGACTCGTAAAGGAGGCCGCGAAGGTGCAGAGCGCGCTTCCCCGTGAGCTGCGGGCGGCCTGCCGCGCCGACGACCTCTTCGCCGAGATGCGGGAGTATGCGGCCGACGCCGAGAAGCGGATCCGCAGCCGCCTCGGCCGCGAGCTGAAGATCGCCTGCGAGGGGGCGGGACTCGGCTTCCGAGTCGTGAGCCGGGAGGAACCGGTTGAGATACGCATCCCCCCGTTGCTTGTGAGTCTGGACTTCCGGCGGGGGCGTGCGAACCTCCTTTTCGCCCGGGAGGTCGTCGTCTCGGCCCGTCCTGAGTCGGAAGCGATCCTGAAAGCCCATGCTACGGCCTGCCGCCGACTCGAACGAGCGTTTGCGCCAGAGCGGTTCTTCGACGAGTGCCTCACTGCCTACCGTGCCGCACTCGCAGCCCGGGGCCGCACGTTCGGAGAACGGGTCGAGATCCTTGATTTCCTGCCTTATCTCGCAGTCGAGAAACAGTCGAAACGGTTTCGTGCGAGCCCGGCAAGGGAGAGCTTCACTCCCTACGGGAAGGCCCGCTTCGCATTCGACGTCCTGCGCCTGCGCAAGGCGGGCGCCCTCGCCAGGAAGGGTTTTAGGCTGAACTTCGGCGTCACCACCGGGACTACCGCCACCCAGAAGGACCGGGTCATCTACCTCGAGGACGAGCACGGCGACGGAGAGTACAAGCTCACGGTTTTCTTCACATCGACGGGGGAGAATGACCAAGATGACTATCGAGCTGACACCTGAGCTCGCAAGACGGATCCTAGCCAGGATGGGTGAAGCGGGGCAGCCTCCCGAGCGCGGGGCCCTCCTAGTGAACGCGGGTACGGATGGCATACTCCAACTCCTCCGCTCGGAGTACGTGATCCCCATCCGCGACGCCGGGAGGAACTCCACCTTCAAGCTCGTCCAGGCGCCATTCGGCGGGGGAAAGACTCAGTTCCTCCACTGCTTGAGGGAGATCTGCTGGGAGGAGGGCTTTGTGACCGGCTTGATCGGGGTTTCACCGAAGGAGTGCCCCTTCGACGACGTGACCCGGATCTACCAGAGCGTGGCCCGTTCTCTTCAGACCCCGCCGTCGGATCCTCGCGAGGAGTCCGACCTCGGCGTGGACGCGGTCCTCAAGACGGAGATCCAGCGCAGACGAGAAGATGCTACCGATGACGAGATTCTAGGATGGGTGAAGGAAGAGATCGGCCACGGCAGAGTCGACAGCCACGCCGTCCGGCGTGCAGCCGAGCTCTTCCTCCGAGCCGTGGTCACCGGAGACGAGGATACCGAGGAGGTAACCGGCAGCTTCCTCAGGGGGGACGATGTCGGCCGCAGTGAGCTCCGCCCTCTCCACATCCGGGAACAGCTCTCCGAGAAATGTGCCTACCGCTTCCTCAGGAGCGTGATCCAGGTCTTCCGGACGATGGGTATTCCGGGCGTCGCCCTTCTCTTCGATGAGATGGACCGGGTGATGAGCCTCACCGTGCGGAGGAAGAAGGACATCGGGGATAACCTCCGCCAGATGATCGACCACTGCGGGCGGCAGGAACTGCCGGTGTTGATTCTCACCTATGCCGTTCCGCCGGAGTTCATGACACTAGTGGTTCCCGAGTATCCCGCCCTTGAGCAGCGCCTCCGAACGGTCCGGCAGTTCTCCGCGTCTTGCACACTCTCCCCCCTCATCGATCTTGACGGATTGCCGATGTCTCCCACCGATCTGCTTGCCGGGATCGGGGAGAAACTCCTCCCTCTCTTG
>JAOZQC010000001.1:0-680 GCA_029932425.1 Planctomycetota bacterium
GGCTCAGCCCCGCGAGGGCGAGCCGGCCCTCCGCGTCCCGCTGGGAGTCGAAGACGAGGCCGTCCGGCCGGAAATCCACCCAGTAGCGCCGGACTCCCGCCGGGGCGTACCGGGCCAGCGCCCGGCCCGCCCGGGGCACGAGGCGGTGGCGGCTGAGGCCGGGCATCACGTGGAGAAGGAGCAGGAGAAAGAAGCCGGTGACGGCGAGGAGGGTGAGGCCGCCCTGGATCTCCGGTCGCCCGCGCCGCCGGAGGATCCACAGGGAAACCGTCCATCCCGCCAGGACCCCGCCGAGCGAGAGGGCGGAGATCCACTCCGTGCGGAAGCCCTGGAGGGCGAGGATCATCGGGGGAAGCACGGCGAGGATCCCGCCGAGGAAGGTGGCGATCCCGAGGGAGACCGCGCCGGAACGCCCCGCGAAGAGCGACCTCCCCCGGTCCACGGAGGAGACGAACCAGCCCCCGAGGAGGACGGCGAGGGCCGGGTAGAGGGGGAGGACGTAATGCGGCATCTTGCTCACGGAGGCCGAGAAGAGAGCGAAGGTGATCGCGATCCAGTACCCGAGGAAGGTCCGGTCCGGGCGCCGGACCAGCTCCCTTCGCCAGAACCGGAAGGCCTGGGGCAGCCACATGGACCACGGAAAGAAGAAGACGGGGACGGCCGCGAGGTAGAAGAGGAGC
>JAOZQC010000001.1:690-24976 GCA_029932425.1 Planctomycetota bacterium
GCCACCAGGGGGCGTAGCCGCCGTGTCCCTCGAAGCCGCGGCCGGCGCGCTCCCCCACGTGGTGGCCCAGGCCCACCCGGGCGAAGTCCCCGTGGGTGCGGAGGATCGCGGGCACCCCCCAGGCGGCCGCGAGGAGGAGGGTGAAGAGGAGGCCCGCCCCGATCCTCGCCGCGGCCCGGGCGTCGATCTCCCGCCGCCGGACCGCGAGGACTCCGATCCCGGCGGCCGCCGGCGCCACCCAGCCCGGAGGCCCCTTGGCGAGGAAGCAAAGGGCCAGCCCTCCGTAGAGCCGGATCCAGGTGCCCGGGGTTCGGGTGCCCCGGAGGCGCGCGTGGAGGGCGTCGATGGTGAGCACCACCATCCCGAGGAGGATCCCATCCGCGGTGGCCGCGCGCCCCGTCACCTGGCTCTGGAGGCAGGTGCCGAGGACGAGCCCCGCGGCGAGCCCCGCCCGGGGATCGAAGATGCGGCTGCCGATCCGGGCCGTGAACAGCGCCGCCAGGGCCAGACCCAGCACCGAGGGCAGCCGGGCCCCGGTCTCCCCCACCCCGAAGAGGAGGTAGCCCGCGGCCTGGATCCAGTAGACGAGGATCGGCTTGTCGTAGCGGGGCCGGGCGTTCAGGTAGGGGACGACGAAGTCTCCCCGGACGAACATCTCCCGGGAGGCTTCCGCGAAGCGGGGCTCGTCCGAGTCCCACAGGGGGTGGGTCCAGGTTCCGAGGAGACAGAGGAGGAAGACGGCGAGGAAGGCGAGCGCCGCCGCCCTTCCCGGGGTGAGCCGGAACCTCACTCCCCCTCCTCCGCCGTCCGGAGGCGGGACCGTGCCCCCAGGGCTGCGGCCACGAGCCAGGCGCCGGGGGCGGCGCCCAGGAAGAAGTCGCGCCACCGGTCGCCGCCCCGGGCGAAGAGAGGGAGGGCGAGAAGCAGGACGAGCAGCACGTGGGTGCGGCGGATCCTCACGCCCTCGGGAAACGGGATCCACCCGGCGAGGACCACGCTGAGGAGCCCCAGGGCGGCGCCCCCCACCACGTCGGAGGGGAAGTGCTTGCCCAGCCCGATCCGGGTGAAGGCGGCGAGGGCGACGACGAGCATGAGGGGGACCCAGAGCCGGAGGCGGCGCCCCGCCAGGGAGGCCATGACGGCCATCGTCCCCGCGGTATGTCCGCTGGGGAAGGAATCGAGGTCCGCGCGGTTGGGACGGGCGCGAAGGATCCCTTCCTTCAGCAGGTATCCGAGGAGGCCCGCGAGGACGAGCGCCAGGAGCGCCCGGGCCGCGGTGCGACCCGACCCCCCCGCGGCGTAGACGGCGAGCACGATCCAGGCCAGGGCGGCCCCGTCGAACACGGCGGTGAGGAAGAGGAGCAGCTCCCCCCCGGGCGTATCCTTCTTCCAGCGGTGGGCGTCGAGCCACGTCCCCGCCGACACCCGGTGCTCGAAGGCGAAGAGGAGCCCGCAGGCGGCCGCGAGGACGGCCGCCGCGGCCAGGATGCGTCCCGGGGGGATCGCCGGGTGCGGGCGCTTCACGCCCCCCTCCGGATGCCGGACGTCCGGTCTTCCGTTCGGGGGAGGGGCGGGCGGGATCGTTTCGACATCACGATCGGAGGAGGATACGACGTTCCCTCGCCAAACGGAACGGACGCCCGGGGAGCGACGCTCCCCGCCGGAGACGCGCCGCGTTCCCGGCGCCGCCCCGGTGGGAAACCCGCCGGTTGGATCCTACTTCCGCGGCAAGAAGAGATTCTGGGCAAAGAGCAGGATAAGACCGACCGCCACCGGCAAGAGGACCGCATAGAGCAATGTCTTCACCGACTTGAACTCGGTACTCAACGCCGCAACGTTCTTGGTGAGGGCGCGAACGCCCTCACCGAGGCTCGTCAAACTCTTCGTCTCCAGAGAGTAAAGGTAGTCCTTCATCTGGCGAGGAAGTTCGCCGCGGATGTATTCGGGCCTCTCGCCGAACACCTTTCTTGCCGGGACCGCCAGCCGGAAGAACTGGATGGAACACAGGTCGCCCTTGTACTCGATGACGTATTTCCTCGGAGAGGAGTTGTAAAGGCCGAGGATGAGATGCCCTTTGAAACCCGGATCGATCTGCATTCCGGCCTGGAGGATCACGCCCTTGGTCGTGAGATACGTCCGGGGACCGATGTTCACCACGAAGTTCTGGGGAATCTCGAAGTACTCGTCCGACACGGTGACCGCGAAATCGCCGGGAGGTAAGGCAATCGCCGTTTCTTTCGAGAGGTCGAGCACGCGGTCGTGGCCGGAGATCAGTAGCCTTTTCCCGACCCGGAGGTCGTAGCTTGCCCCCTGCAACCGAGCAGGATCGAACGGTCGAACGATGAGGCCCGATTCCTCGTCCTCGATCATGGCCTGGATCTCTGAGTCAGCCAGCAACACCTTCTGAATCCTCCCGCTGCAGGGGTCGAGGGCTCTTCCTGCCGGACGTGGGAAGCATACCATGATGTGGGGACAAAGCCCTCGGGAGGTTCCTGCGGCTTCCAGGATCGGGTTTACGCCGATCCCCCTCCGAGCGGTTTCCCACCCCTTGTCCGGCCGCCGCGCGGTGCCGGCTTGAGGCGCGCGGCCCGGGTTTCGAGATGATGGGGTGGGCTTGAGGACCTTGTTTGCCGGACCGAGAGGACGGGCCTACGAGCTTCTCCCCAGACCCTCGGCGGCGGAGCGGCAAGGCCCGGCGCGTCCCCGGGCGGCGGTTCCTCACTCCGTCGTCAGCTCCCGGATGAGCTTCTCGTCCAGGACGTAGCGTTCCGTCCGGAAGGTCAGGCCCTTCTTGCCGAAGGGGCCGATGCGGTCCCGTTCCACGTAGTAGTCGTGGCCCCGCCGGACCGCGATGGTGGTGAGATCCACGAAGGCGCGGCGGAGGAGGATGCCGAGGTTCTTCCGGGCGCGTTCCACCGGGCCCCAGGCGCGGAGGACCTCCGCCTGGCGGAGGAACGGGCGGCCCGGGGCGGCCACGGGGCGGACGGCGTTCGCGGCGAGGAGCTCGGGGGAGATGGGGGGGCGTTCGCTGGGGGGGGTGAGAAGCCAGGTGAGCTTGAAGCGCGCTCTCCGGATCTTCCGGAGGATCGAGTCGCCGAAGGGGGAGCGGATGTCCCGGAGGAAGTCGCTCTGCTTCGGGGTGAGCCAGGTGGTGGTGACGAGGCGGTAGTCGAGGTGGTAGGTGCGGACGGGGAGCTCCCGCGCGTCGAGGGCGCGGAGGTCGGTCTGCCGGAAGTCCCGGGGGGAGAAGATCGTGGTGGTGGCGTAGCGCTTCGTCTCGTTGCCCCGCCGCACCAGGAGGACGAGCAGGCGGTCCGCGAAGGCCGTGGGGCCCTGCCGGAGCCGGATGAGACGCAGCTCGTCGTCCTCGGGCGGAGCCGTGATCTCCGCGATGAACTTCACCTCGTCTCCGTAGCGGATCTCCAGCATCCCCGCGTACCGGAAGGTCCACGCCGAGAGGCTTCCCCCGTGCCCGTGCTCCCGCACCAGCCGGGCGTACCGGGGGTCGTCCGGGGCCGCGGCCAGCGGCGCGTGGCCCACGTGCTCGTAGGCCCGGAACCTCGCCACCCGGGCGCCGTGGAGGACGGGGTAGCGGGAGAAACGCACGTCGAAATCGATGGAGGGCGGGTTCCGGAAGAATCCCGGGTCGCGCCGGGGAGGGACGGGCTCGTGCTCCGGGGCCGGCGTCTTCGCGGCGGGCTTCGCCTCCGGGGGAGGGGAGGGCTTCCGCTCCGGGGGAGGGGCCGTACGCGTGACGGACCTCACGCGGGACCGGGGAATCCGCATCTCCATCCCGTCGCCCAGGCGGACCACCACCTCCTTCTCCGTCTCGGAGACCACCCGGCCCGTGATCCGCCCCCCGTTCACGAGGACGATCTCGTCCCCCCGGGCGGGGGCGGCGGGGACGGCGAACAGGAGCAGCAGGATCAGGACCGCGCTTCTCGTCACGGGCACCTCCGGTTCCCTATCGGTTGCGGACGCGGGTTCGCTCGCGCGGAAAGCGGGGGATTCCGCTCCCGTGCCGCCGCGCGCAGAGTGTGCGGGGGTCCCCGATCCGTACTATCCTGCTCCCATGGCAAAGGTCGGAGGCTCTCCCCCGGTCACGGTGCACGGCCCGGCCGCGGGCCCGGCGCCGCCCGCCCCCGCGGCCTCCCTCTCCCCCCTCGAGCGGGAGAGGTTCGAGGACACGGCCTTCCTCACCGCCATGATCCTGGTCCTCCTGGGGAACTACCGGGAATCCGGTCACTACGGGGGACCCCTGGCGGTCACCCCCCTGAACGTGGCCCTGCATCTCGGAGGACCCGGGCGGGGAGGTCTCGCCTGGGACTTCCGCGAGCCGAAGCATCCCCTCGCGGACCGCTTCCTCCTGGCCGGGGGCCACACCGTCCCCTCCTGCTACGCCCTCTGGATGGTCCTCTACGAGGCCCTCCGCGCCGAGCGGGAGGCCACCGGGGACGAGTCCTTCTCCTTCGATCCCCGGGTGGGCGTGCTCGCCGTCGACGCCCTGGGGTTCCGGAGGGGGGCGCGGGCGCTGGCCACGCTCCTCGAGGACCACGGCCTGGCCGGCCATCCCCTCTTCGCGGAGGCCCGGCTCCGGGGAATCCGGGCGCTCTCCGGGCATGCGGAGTCCACCGACGTGACGATCGCGGGGAACGGGGGCCCCTCGGGGGTGGCCGCCGCCGCCGCGCCCGGTCTGGCCCTCTTCCTGGAGCGGGCGGGGCTGCCGGCCGCCCGGAAGGTCCTGGCCCTGGAGGGCGAGTTCGCCATGACCGAGGGCCATGCCCAGGAGATGAAGACGGCGGCGCTCGCCCAGCAGGTGGGGAAGCGCCTGCGGATCCTCCTCTCCTGGAACAACGCGGGCATCGACGATGCCCTGGTGGGAGGGGTGGTGCGGGAGGAGTACCGGGGATACGACCTGGCCCGCCAGTGGACCTCCTACGGGTGGAACGTCCTCTCCGTGAAGGACGGGAACGCCTTTCCCGACCTGTTCGCCGCGCTCGGGCTCATGGAGGACTGGGACCCCGGGGACCGGCGGCCCATGATCCTCCTGGCCCCCACGCTGAAGGGGTGGTGGCCGGCCGCCGCCGGGGGCCGGATCCCGGGCGACGGGGCGCAGCTCACGGGGGCTCCCAGCCATCCCTGGTCCTTCCCCGTGAACTCCCCCTACGTCTCGGCGCTGGCCCGGACCTTCGAGGAGAGGTACGGCGTCACCTTCGCGGGGATCCACGACGGCCCCCCCGCGACCCCCGCGGACCGCCTGGTGGAGCTGAAGATGAACGTCGACACGGCCCTGTCCGTGCTCGAGCGGCGCCCGGGGCTTCGCTCCTGGATCGCGGGCCGGCTCCGGGAGATCGCCCGGTCCTTCGAGCACCGGACCGTGGTGGACATCCCCGGGGATCGCGACCCCTTCCGGGACGAGCGCCTCCGGCCGGAGCGCCTGCCCCCCGGGCCGATCCGGATCCGGGCCCGGGACGCCCGGACCGGCCGCCGCGTGGACCGGGAGGTGCGCCTCTTCCGGGAGCCGGGGGAGATGGCGGGAGCCCGCCGCGCGATCTCGGAGGCGGGCCTGTGGCTGAACCACGTCACGGGAGGGAGGTTCTTCACCGCGGCCGCCGACCTCTCCTCCTCGATCAACGTGGAGGGAGCGCACCTCTTCGGGCACTACGATCCCGTGGAGAACCCCGCGGGCACGCGGCTCAAGGCCGCCATCCAGGAGGCGGGGAACACGGCCCTCCTGGCCGGGCTCGCCGCCGGATCGGTGTCCCCGGACCCGGATCTCCACGCCGGATTCTGGGGGCTCTCGGGGAGCTACGGGGCGTTCACCCCGCTCATGTACACCCCCGCGCGCGTCTTCAGCCAGCAGAACCAGGACAGCCCCCACCGGCTCGGGGTGCTCGTGGTGCTGGCCGCCCACTCCGGGCCCGAGACCGCGGCCGACGCCCGGACCCACTTCGGCGTCTTCGCCCCGCGGATCTGGACGCTCTTCCCCCGGGGGCAGGTGGTGGACCTCCACTTCTGGGACTACAACGACGTGGCCCCGGCGTTCTTCGCCGCCGTCTCCCTGGCGGCCCGGAGGAAGGAAACGGGGATCATCGCCCTCCACGCGGCGCGTCCGGACCAGCCGGTGGCGGACCGGAGCGGCTTCGCCGACCCCGACCTCCGGGCCGCGGCCCGGGGCCTCTACCTGATCCGGGAAGCCGAATCGGGGAAGCCCCCCGGCGGCACCGTGCTCGTGCAGGGGGCGAGCGCCGCCGCGAACCTCGTCTCCGTCCTCCCGGAGCTCGCGGCCCGGGGGGCGAACGTCCGCGTGGCGGCGGTGGTGAGCGAGGAGCTCTTCGCCGTCCAGCCCCCCTCCTACCGGGAGCGCGTGCTCCCGGAGGCGGCGCGCTACGACGCCATGGTGATCTCCACCATGACGAAGCGGGTCCCTCCGGTGGCGAACCTGGGGCCGCTCACCGAGGAGTACTCCCTCTACGCGGACTCCGACGACCGCTGGCGGACGGGGGGGACGGAGGAGGACGTGATCCGGGAGGCGGGGCTGGACCCGGAGTCGATCCGGGAGGCGGTGCTCCGCTTCGCGAGGGACCGGGCGGCGCGGCTCGCCCGGCAGCGCGCCGCCCTGGCGGGAGGAGACCGGGGTGCCTGAGCGAGGGAGACGGGGACCGGAAAGGGGGGGCCGGGCGGTGGGAGGGCCGGGCCGGGTGCCCTGGGAGGTGGTGTTCGGGGTGCACCCGGTGCGGGAGGTGCTCCGGGTGGGGAAGCGGCGGATCCGGGATCTGTGGACGGCCCGCTCGCCGCGGGACGCCGCGATCCGGGAGATCCTGGCTCTCGCCCGGGAGCGGGGAGTGGCGGTCCATCCGGTCTCGAAGGAGGAGGTGGAGCGCCGGGCTCCGCGCCGGGGGCATCAGGGGGTGGCGATCCGCGTGGAGCCCCTGGAGACCCCCGTGCTGGCGGAGGCTCTGGAGGTCCTCCCCCGGGGGGAGGGAACGATCTGGGTGGGACTCGACGGGATCACCGATCCGCACAACCTCGGCGCCATCCTCCGGAACGCCGCCTGCTTCGGGGCGGGGGCGGTGCTGCTCCCGGACCGCCGGAGCGCGGGGCTCACGCCGCTCGTGCAGAAGATCGCCTCCGGGGCCGCGGAGCACGTGCCGGTGGTGGCGGCGGGGAACCTGAACCAGGCCGTCCGGCGCCTGCAGGAGGAGGGGTTCCGGGTGTACGGCGCGGCCCCGGAGGGGAAGCCGGTCGGCGAGGTGCGGATCCACACCCCCGCCCTCCTCCTCATCGGCTCGGAGGGCCGCGGCCTCCGGCGGAGGACCCGGGAGCTCACCGACGAGCTGGTGGCGGTCCCCCAGGCCCCGGGCGGCGTGGCCAGCCTCAACGCTTCCTGCGCCCTGGCCGTCCTCCTCCACGAGTTCCGCCGCAGGCGCGGCGGGCCGTGACCGATCCGGGTCTTCCGCCCGGCCGCCGGCCCGGGACGGTCACTGCGCGGAGACGAAACCCTTGCCCCGCTTTACGAGGCGCACCCGCCGGCCGGCCCGGCGATCGCCGCACCGGCACTCCACCCGGATCACCGGGGCCCCGAATCCGGTGAGATCGAGCTTCTTCACGGTGAGGACGAAGGTGTTCTTGGCGGGAGAGTAGGCGAACTTGACCAGGCCGCCGGTCGGCAGGGAGCCCTTGTAGGAGACCTTGCCCTTCTTCGACACCCGGGCCGCGCCGGCGGGGACGGTGAAGACCCTGTCCCCCACCGTCACCACCAGGTCGTTCGCCGAGGTGTCGATGCCCGGGGGGCCGTTGTACCACCGGCCTTTCACGCTGATGGAGTCCCGGCCCGGCTTCTTCACCTTGAGCTTCAGCTTCTTCAGATCGAGACCCGCGGAGCCTCGCGGCCAGATCTCCGTCCCGTCCCCGCGCCTGAGGGGCGTGAAGACGGATCCCTCCGGAAGGGTCGCGGTGAGGACCTCCCCTTCGGAGATCGTCACCCCTCGCCAGTCCGCTCCGAGACGCCCGTCGGCCCCGGACCGGCGGAGCACCACGGCATCGAAGGTGCCGCCGGCGGTGCCCGTGAGAGTGAGCTCCGCCGAAGGGGCCTCCGCCTCGAGGCAGTACTTCGGTTCTTCTCCCGGCAGCTCCACCCGCATGAGGAACGTCCCCGGGATCTCGTCGACCACCGTCCCGTCGGGGAGGACCCCGGACCGGCGCCCCTCCCCATCGGTGAGGAGCGGCGTCACCGGGCTCATGGTCACCACCGTGATCGATTCCGCCGGCGCGATCTCGCCCCAGGATCTCAGGCTTGCGATGGGGGGATAGGTGTCGGGGTAGCGGCCCCCGCTGGTAGCCGGGTAGAGATCCCGGTAGGCGGGGTCGGGGTCCACGGTCGCCGCCGCTCCCGCCCGCGCCGGGGGCCATTCCGCCCAGGTGAAGGCCTGTTTCTCCGCCGACCACAGGGGGTCGAGGACATAGCCGTCGTTCCACTGCTTCCCCCGGGGGTAGAAGGCGACGGCCCGGTACCCCTCGCCGGTGACGATGGGCGCCCAGTCGTACCCGTCCACCAGGGCCGCTTCTTCCGGGAACGAACGGAGGAAGTCCAGGAAGGCCAGGGTCTCGAGCTGCATCGCCGAGCTCAGGGACGTGGAACCTCCGTGCCCGGCGAGGAACTCGACGGTGGCTTCCTCCACCCCCCCTTCCTCCAGGAAGAGGGATCGGGAGAGTCCGTACTCCGCGGCCCAGCCCTCGCGGCTGTCGTGAAGCTCGAGAAAGACCTCCTCGAGGTCGGTGCCCGGAACCATCATGACCGCCCGCGACTCCCGGATCGTCTCTCCTCCGATCTCGGCGATTGCCGCCACGGTGGCGGGTCGGAGGAGGCCGTGGTCGGGTCCGCTGGGGTCGCTGTAGAGACGGATGTGGCCCACGCGGTCGTTTCGCTCTTCCCGGATGACGGGAGTGTGCGCGGTGAGGATCACGGCCGCGATCCCTCGTCCGTCCTCACCGTCACGCCGTCGGTGGCGCTGAGAGCCTGCTCGGCGGGATAGCTGAACTCGGCGTTGAAGAGATCGAAGAAGGTGTACGGGAGGGCCTTCATCTCGTCGAGTCGGCCGAGATTGGTCGTGAAGGTGACGTGTGCCTCCGGAACCGGCTCCCCGCACTCCGTCACCAGGGCCTCGATCCTCTTCCAGGACTGGCCGTCCATCCTCAGGCCGTCCGGGATCTCCGGAACTTCCCGCAGCGTGATCCTGGGCTCCGCCCTGAGGATCAGGATCTGCTTCTTCTCGGTGTAGTACCAGTCGCCCCAGGAGCTCTTCTGGTACTTCACCTGGATCTCCGCCATCGTCCCCACCTCGCCCACCACCTCGAACTCCCAGGTGGGCGGTCCGTTCCAGGCCATGGTCCATTCGTAGGCCGAGCCGTGAAAGGAGACCCCCGGCTGGTCCGTGGTGTCCCAGCCCTTGTGGTGCATCCAGGCCCGTACGAACCGGAGGTTCGACGTCAGGACCTGGGTGCTTTCGTGGCCCCCGTTGCTGGTCATGGTGACCTGGATCAGGCTGCACCGCTTCGCCTTGCCGGGCGGGGGGGCGGGCTCGAGGGTGTCCGGCGGGTCCTCGGCGGAAACGTTCCCGGCCGCGAGGAGGAACAGGAGGGCCATCGGCGGAAAGGCCGCGAGCGCGTGCCGCATCGCATTCTCCCCGGGGGGCTGGGGGTTCGAGAGTCAGCACTCGTAACGACGATCCGCCCCGGCGACCACTCGGGAGAGCCCCATGTCGCCGGGGCGGTGAAGGCTGCCATTCACTCCCGCCTCCGTATGTAACCTTCAAAGAACTCCGCGTCCTTCGGGTGGGTGAGGAGGGCGGCCACCTCCGCCTCCGGGACCCACCGGGCCTCGGGGTGCTTCGGGTCCCGCGGGGCCAGCCGCGTCTGCCGGGTGGTGAAGAGGAAGAAGGTGATCGTCTTCATCTCCGTGGGGTCGTCCCCCCCGTCGAGGGCGATCCGGGGCCGCCGGTAGGTCCCGAGCTCCCGCACCGGGGTGAGATCGGTGAGGCCCGTCTCCTCCTCGATCTCCCGGAGCGCGGCCTGGAGCAGGGTCTCCCGCTTCTTCCGCCTCCCCTTGGGAAGCGACCAGACGCCGCCCCGCTGGGCCACCACCGCCACGAGCCCGTCCCGCACCACCACCCCCCCCGCGCTCACCGTCTCCTTCATGGCCTCCCATTCTAACCGGCGCGCCGGGTGAGGAACATGCGCCCGCCCGCATGGTTCTTCGGGGCTGCCGGTGATGTCTCCCCCCTGCTTCCGGGAACGGGCTTGCCTCGGAGCGCGGGGCGCGTGGCCCACCCCCGGCGCCTGTTCGGCGAGAGCTCGTCGTCCCGGGGCGGGTCGTGACGGGGAGCCGCCGCGCCGGGGGCGGCGGGAACCGGCGGATGCCGCGCGTTCCGACGGGGAGTGCGGGTCAGGTCGCGGAGTCGGGGCGCCAGTGGCGGGCGAGCTCGGAAGCGTACCGCCGCCCCAGCTCCTCCGCGTGATCCGCGAGCCACTCCGTGAGCCGCGTGGGGCAGGTGGGGGCCCCCGCGAGACGAGGAGGCCGGCGGCGAGCCCCCGGATCTCCGCCCGCGTGAGCACCACGTCGCCGAGGAACCGGCCGGCCAGGAAGCCGGCGAGATGGACCAGGGGGCCCGGCATGGGGAGGACCGGGGTGCGCGCGCCCAGGGCGTCGCGGATCGTGCGCACCAGGTCCGCGAAGGAGAAGACCTCCGGCCCCACCGCGTCCCGCACGCGGTTCTCCGCGCCGTCGATCTCCCGGACGGGGATTGTCCCGGCGGCGGGGGGGCCATCCGGTACATTCACGGGGATGGGAGACGACGGCCGAGACGAGCCTCGAGGCGACCACCGGAACGGGCGGATCCGGGCCCTCGATCCGCCGCCCCGCGGGGTGCTCTTCGACTACGGGAACACCCTGATTCCCTTCGGCCGGAGGGAGATGGACCGGATCGGCGACGCCCTCGTCCGCTTCGTGCGGGAGAAGCTCCCGGACCGGGCGCCCCTCGAGATCCGGGACGCCCTCACGGAGACCTGGGTGGACCTCCACCGGGAGCGGATCACGACCCTCCGGGAATCGGACACACGCGACGTGATCCGGGGGACCTTCGCCCGGCTCGGTGCCCCGGCGCCGGGCCCCGCCTTCGAGGAGGAGGGTCTCCGGGTCATCGTCCGGGCCTTCACGTCGGCGTCCCGCCTCGGGGAGGGCTCGCTGACCGTGCTCTCCCGGCTCCGGGAGCGCGGCTTCCGCCTGGGGCTCCTTTCGAACTACTCGCTGGGAGAGGCGATCCGGGCGTCGCTGGCGAAGCTCGACCTCCATCGGTGGTTCGACGCGGTGGTGGTGTCCGGCGACCTGGGATGGGTGAAGCCGCACCCGGAGGTCTTCCGGGAGGCGGCCCGCCGGCTCGGACTGCCCCCGGCGGAGATCCTCTACGTGGGGGACAACCCCCGGGCGGACATCGCGGGGGCGAAGGCGGCGGGGATGCGCGCGGCCCACGTCACCCAGCACCTCGACGGCGCCTACCACTTCGAGCATCCCGACGAGAATGCGGCGGAGGTGGCGCCGGATCTCGTCTGCGAGCGGCTCGCCGACCTCATCGCGGAGGACTGACCATGGCCGAACCGGAGCGCCTCTTCCTGCTCGACGGCACGGCCCTCGCCTACCGCTCCTACTACGCCTTCATCCGCAACCCCCTCTTCGACGCCAAGGGCCGGAACGTCTCCGCGGTCTACGGGTTCGTGGGGACCCTCTTCCGGCTCCTGGAGACGGAGAAGCCCGAGCACCTGGCGGTGGCCTTCGACCCGCCCGGACCCACGTTCCGGCACGAGCGGTATCCGGAGTACAAGGCCACGCGGGAGAAGATGCCGGACGAGATGGTGGATTCCCTCCCCGGCATCCGGGCCGCGGTGGAAGGGTTCCGGATCCCCGTCTTCGAGGTGCCGGGCTTCGAGGCGGACGACGTGCTCGGCACCCTCGCGCGCCGGGCGGAGGAGAAGGGGATCGAGGTCTGGCTCGTCACCGGGGACAAGGACCTCATGCAGCTCGTGACGGACCGGGTCCGGATCTACAACATCCTGAAGGCGGGGGTGGAGCTGGAGAGGATCGGCCCGGAGGAGGTGGTGGAGAAGCTCGGGGTGCCCCCCGAGCGGGTCGTCGACTACCTGGGCCTCGTGGGGGACGCCTCGGACAACATTCCCGGGGTGCCCGGCATCGGCCCGAAGACGGCCCGGGCGCTGCTGGCGACCTGGGGCTCCATGGACGCGCTGCTGGAGAGGGCGGAGGAGGTGAAGGGGAAGCGGGCCCGGGAGAACCTGGTGCGCTACCGGGACCAGGCCCTCCTCTCGCGGGAGCTGGCCACGATCCGGACCGACGTCCCCCTCGACTTCGACTGGGAAGCCCTCCGCGTGGGGGAGAAGGACGACCGGAAGCTCATCGCTCTCTTCCGGGACTACCAGTTCAACAGCTTCCTCCTGAAGCTCGGCACCGGAAGGGACGAGGGCGAGGCCACCTGCCGCACCGTGCAGAGCGAGGCGGAGCTCGAGGACCTCCTGGCCCGCCTCCGGAGCGTCCCCCGGTTCGTGGTGGACACGGAGACCACCGCCCTCGACCCCATGCGGGCCGACCTCGTGGGCCTCTCCTTCTCCACGGCTCCGAAGGAGGCCTGGTACGTCCCCCTGAACCTCTCCCCCTCCTACCTGCCCCGGGAGGAGATCCTCGACCGCCTCCGCCCCGTGCTCGAGGATCCGGGGCTGGGCAAGGCGGGGCAGAACATCAAGTACGACATGAAGGTGCTCGCCCGCGCGGGGATCCGGCTCGAGGGGATCACCTTCGACACCATGGTGGCCTCGTTCCTCCTGGAGCCCGGGAGCCGCCAGCACAACCTCGACACCCTGGCCCTCGTCCACCTCGACTTCCGGAAGATCCCCACCTCCGCGATCATCGGGAAGGGCAAGGACGAGGTGACGATGGCGGACGTCCCCGTGGAGAAGGTGGCGCCCTACGCCTGCGAGGACGCGGACATCACCATGCGTCTCGTGGAGCGGTTCACCCCCCGGCTCGCCGAGGCCGGTCTCGACCGCCTGAACGACGAGGTGGAGGTGCCCCTCATCTCCGTGCTCGCCCGCATGGAGATGCACGGCGTCCTGGTGGATACCGGCCGGCTCCGGGCCATGTCCGAGCGGATGGCGGCGGAGATCGAGCGCCTCGAGGCCGAGATCCGGCGGGAGGCCGGGTGCGACTTCAACGTGAGCTCGCCCCCGCAGCTCGGGGAGGTCCTCTTCGAGAAGCTGCGGATCCACGAGGGTCGTCGCGGGAAGCCGAAGCGGACGAAGACCCGGCAGTACGCCACGGACCAGGAGACGCTCGCCCGCTACGCCGACCACCCGATCATCCGGAAGATCCTCGACTACCGGGAGTACGTGAAGCTGAAGGGAACCTACGTGGACTCGCTCCCCGCCCTGGTGAACCCCGAGACGGGGCGGATCCACGCCTCCTACCACCAGACGCAGGCGGTGACGGGGCGCCTCTCCGCGTCCGATCCGAACCTCCAGAACATCCCCGTGCGGACGGAGGTGGGACGGGAGATCCGCACCGCCTTCGTGGCCCCCGAGGGCCGCCGGCTCCTCTCCGCCGACTACAGCCAGATCGAGCTCCGGGTCATGGCCCATCTCTCCGGGGACGAGACGCTCATCGCCGCCTTCCGGGAGGGGAAGGACATCCATACCGACACCGCGGCGCGGATCTTCGGCGTACCCTCCGGGGAGGTGGACGCCACCCTGCGCAACCGCGCCAAGGCCATCAACTTCGGGATCATCTACGGGATGGGCCCCCGCCGGCTCGCCTCCACCACCGGCATCTCGATGGAGGAGGCGACGGAGTTCATCCAGGCCTACTTCCGGACCTACCCCGGCGTCCGGGCCTTCCAGGAGGAGCAGAAACGGCGGGCCCGGGAGGAAGGCTACGTCCAGACCCTGCTCGGCCGGCGCCGCTGGATCCGGGACGAGATCCTCTCGCGCGACCGCCGGGTCCAGGTGAACGCCGAGAACGTGGCCATCAACACGCCGATCCAGGGCACGGCCGCGGACATGATCAAGGTGGCGATGGTGCGGATCGACCGCCGGCTCCTCGACGAGGGGCTCCGGGCCCGCATGATCATCCAGGTCCACGACGAGCTGGTCCTGGAGGTTCCGGAGGCGGAGATGGCGGCGGTGCGGGAGATCGTGCGGGCGGAGATGGAGGGGGCGATCGAGCTGGCCGTCCCCGTCCTGGTGGACCTGGGCGAGGGCGCGAACTGGCTCGAAGCCCACTGATCGGGGCGGACTCCCCGCGTCCGGCGGGAGGAGGAGAAGGAGGAGGTGTCCATGAGGGGAGGAGACGGGCCCCCGCCGGCCCCGCCCCTCGCGCGGAGGCGCGACGGGCCGATCGCGGGCGTGTGCGCGGGGATCGCCGCCTGGTTCGGCTGGGGATCCCGGGAGCTCCGCCGCCTCCGCATCGCCTGGCTCGTCCTCGCCGTGCTCACCCTCCTGCCCTCGGCGAACTACGTGGCCCTCTGGGCCTACCTCCCCCTCGAGGGTGAGGAGGGAGAGGACGGAGATCCGTCGCGCCCGGGGCGCGGAGGCGGCTGAGCCGGGCCCCCGTCCCCGGCCTCCGGGAAGGGAAGCCGGCTTCGCCGGCCGCGCCTCGAGATCGTCGTCGAGGGTCGGGGGCGCGCCCGCGGGCATCCCGAGGCCGGTCCGGGACCGTGCGCACCCGCGCCCGCGCCGGGGTCCCGGCGGTCCCGGGATCCCGCCGCCGCCGGAGCGTCCGGAGGTCCCTCGCTCCGATCGTGCCGCGGCGGGGGTGGATTCCCGGTTTGAGCCGGGTCTCTCGAATGGAGAGGGGAGGCAGGGAGCGGGGAGGGGACGCAAGACGTTTGCCGGCAAGGGGTTCGCCGATTCCCCCGCGATCCGGGGGCTCGGCACGGGCCTTGCCCGGGGGGCGGGCATGAGGAACCGACTGAAGGGAGCGACCGACACCCGCGCGGAGATCCGGGAGGGGCTCCAGGCGATCCTCGCCGCCCTCATCGGGCGGGCCGCGCGCGGCGGCCGCCATCCGCAGCTCTCCGAGGCCGGGGCGGACCTCGGAAGGATCGTCTCCCACGCGGCCCGGGTCCGCCTCGCGATCCGGGAGACCGACTCCGGGGGGGAGGACCGGGACTTCGCGGCGGGGCTGGTCCGGGAGCTGGGGGCGCGGGTGGTCCTCGCCCGGACCCCCATGGCGCCCTCCGGGGGGAAGGCGCCCGCCGCCTTCGAGCATGCCTTCCTCCTCGCCCAGCTCGGCCCCCTCATGAAGCACGTGCGGGACCGGGGCGGCGACCCCGATCAGCCCGGCGGCTGGCAGTGGGCGGACGCCCTGCCCATGGGGCGGCTCGCCGTGGCGCCCGGGGAGAGCGTGACCCTGGTGGCCGCCCGCCCCGACCCCTCCTCCCCGGGGCGCGGGATCGGGCTGGCGCTGCTGGGCCGGAGACCGGGCGACGGCCGGGGTCCCCCGCCGGCCCCGGTGATCTCCTTCACCTTGATCGTGCCGTACTACCGGCAGGAGGAGACGGGCCCGAGCCTCCCGCACGCCTACACCCTGCAGGTCGAGGTGGCCTGAGGCCCCCTCCCCCCCGCGGGACCCGCGTCCCGGGGCGCCGCTTCTCCCCGTTTTCCCGGGGTTTCCGGGTGAGGTGGGGGTTCAACCGGGGCCGGGAGCACGCTATCATGGGCGCGGGGTCACTCCCCTTGTCCGGGCCGGCGAGGGAGGCGCGCAGATGCGGATGATCGATGTCGACTACTCTCTGTTCATGAACCGCCTGAAGAAGGCGGGGACCGACGGGCATCGCATCGAGAAGAAGGACCGGGAGAGATGGAAGGCCTACGTCAAGAAGCACAACGTGAAGGAGGCCGCCTCCCAGGTCCATGCGCGCGCCATCTGCGACAACATGACCCCCGTGATCATCGACTCCGATGACTCCTGGAACGGCTACTACCTGTTCTCCAAGCGGGAACAGATCTGCCTGAAGTACGATCCGGGCCGGTAGGTCCGCGTTTCTCGTCCGGACGCACGGTCCTCGCCGGATCCCGCCGCCCCGGGCGTCTCCCCGCCATCGACCCGTCGAGGGTCGACTCCTCGCGGCGCCCGGCCCTCTCCGGCGATCTCTCGCCGAAAACCGCCCGCGCTGACCTTCTCGCCGGGGGAGGCGGATCCTCTCCCGCCGCCCGCTCCCGCCGATTCCGCGGGCTGCGCGAAGGTCCGGAAGGTCGGGAGTACACTCCGAGGGAACCGCGCTCCCGCCACCCGCCGGGAGGCGCCGCCCGCACGCCGGGTGAGAAACGCGGGCTCGGGAGAGGGGCCCGGCGGGACGGGGGCGCGAGAGAGGCTCCCCCCCGGACCGGGAGGTTCCGGCCGGCCGGGGAGGCTACCCGTGCTCCACCTTCTCCACGGCGATCACCACCTCGCTCACCACGAGGGATCCGCTGGTGGCGCGGACCGTCACGGGGACCGCGTTCGTGAAGAGCCACTTCGCGACGGTGCCCCCACCGGGCTGCGTCCGGACGACCCGCCCGGACCTGCGCACCCCCCGGCCGGCCACGAACGCCTCCCGCCAGCGCACGAGGTCGTCCGAAATCAAGGTGCCGCGCTTCAGGGTGAGCTGCGGGGCGTTCCGGGACTCGGGCCCGTCCTCCACCAGCGCCTGGAACGAGCCCACGACCTCGTCCCCCAGCACGAGCTGGTAGCTCCCGAGCGGATCGCCGAAGTACTCCAATCGCCTGGCGGGCATGTCGATCTCCTTCCCGGGTGTTCCCCGGCGGGCCCGGTCCCGGAAGGCGTGGAGCCGGCCGGAAGGGATTCGCGGCTCCGCTCGAGGCCCCGGGAACCGGGGCCGGCGAAGCCCCCCGCCGCGAATCCCGGACGGGGCCCCGAGCCCCCGGGAGCTGATCCTCCCGGCGGGACGGCGGACCCCGGCGCAGGCGCCGCGCACGACGGCCGGCCCGGACCGTGCGAGTTCGTGAAGAGAGCGGGCCCAGGCTACACCGCGCCGGGCGGTTCCGCAACCCCGAGCTCCAGGTCCGATCCGGGCCGGTAGCGGGCCTCCACCGCCACCTCGTCCCCCGGCGAGACGGGGAAGGGGCGGGGGACGGGAAACAGCGGGTTCTTCCAGTGGGTGGGTGGGCTCCCGGGCCGGTTGTCCAGGGACACGCCGTCCGCCAGGTCCAGCTCGAAGGCGAGGAGGACCCCGGAGAGCTCGCCCGCCTCGCGGATGCCCAGGTGCGTCCGGGCCTCGAACCGCGGCGCGTCGAGAGCGCGCAGATCGACGCGGGCCAGCTCCGACGCCTCCCCGAGGAGGCGGAATCCGGGCGCGTGCGCATCCGTTTCCACGATGAGCCCGCCGGCCTCGAGCCGCCGTTCCATCCAGCGGAGGAGGGATCGGAGCCCGACCCCCGTCTCGGCCTCGACCTCCGCCAGCACCTCCCGGTAGCGGGCGGGCGCTTCGAACATCACCGGGTAGGCGAGGATCGAGATCGCCCGGGGAATCGCGGCGGCCCCGGGCGCCAGCAACCGGCGGAACGCGTCGTGGGTCACCTCGAGCAGGTCCTCGTTCAGGATGCGGTTGCCGACCATCTCCGCGAGGAGGAGGTCCGCCCCGGGCGAGAGGGAGAGGCGGCGGGAATCCGCGTGGTGGAGGGTCACGCGATCCTCCACCCCCGCCTCCCGGATCGTCCGGCGGGCCATCTCGATGACGTCCGCCCGCTCCACGGCGTGGACCCGGGCGCCCGCCCGCGCGGCCATCACCGCGAGGATCCCGGTGCCCGTGCCGATCTCCAGGACCGTCATCCCCGGCTCCACGGCGGTCTCGATCGCCCGGCGGTAGGCCCTCACGCGGCGGCGGTCGGTGACCATCCGGAAGTGGTAGTTCCACTCCTCGATCCCCGGGAACGGGTCGGTGCGCCCCGCCGGTCCGGCCGGGGGGCCCGCGGGGAGGAGGAGGCCGGCCTCGACGAGCCGGAGGCAGGCGGCGAGCCAGGCGTCGATCTCCGTCCCCGGCGCGTCACGGGGCACGAGCTCGTGAAGAGCCTCCGCCACGTCCCGCCCCGCGCCGAACAGGTCGAGAAGGGCGAGGGATCGCGGGCCGATCTCGAGCCCGGGCCGCCCACCGCCCCGCTCGATCCGGAGCCGGCCGGGCTTCTCGTCCATCCAGGCCATGCGGATCCCCGAGGCGCGGCGGTACCGGCCCGACGGCCACGGCGGCCGGCTCATACCCGCGGGGGCCTCTCCGGCGCGCGCCGGTTCCCGTCGCTCCGGCGGGGGCCCGGGGTGCACCCGCCCGCTCGCGTGAGCTCCTCGTCGTCGATCCGCCCCGTGGCCACGTGTCCTCCCGCCCCCGGACGGGTACCCCTCCCCGGGCCGCCGGGGGACGCCGGGCCGGGGCCCGCAGGCTAACCCGCCTTCCTCGCCGGGACGCACGGTTTTCGCCGGATCCCGCCGCTCCTCGCCGTGGGACCCCCACCCTCGATCCCGGCGGGACGAGACCGCATCCCCCCGACGACCCGATCCCCGCGAATGGATCCGAGACCCCCGGGCAGGGTCGACTCCCCGCCGCGCCCTGCCCCGGAGCGCGATCTCTCGCCGGGGACGGCCCCGGGGGGGCCGAGGGCCCGCGCTCCGGGGGAAGCCCGTTCCCGTGACCGGCCCGGAGACGACACCCGCACGCCGGACGAGGAATGCGGGCCGCCCCGCGTTCTTCGCCGGGACGCACGGCGCCCGGCGGACCTCTCCGCCCGGGGCGATGCCGCTCCCCGCCCTCGACCCCCCGGGAGGACCGGCTCCTCGTCGCGCCCGGCCCCTCCCGGCGATCGCTCTCCGGGGGAACCCGCCCGGCACCCGGGACCCCGCTCGCCCGGGGAAGCCCCTCCCCGGAGACCACCCCGGCGCCGTCGCCCGCTCGCCGGAGGGGAGAACGCGGCGGACCGTCCCTTTCCCCACCGCCGGTCTCCGGGCCGGGCGGGAGCCCCCGAGGGGGTGCGTGCACCCCGGCCGCCCCGCGCCGGGACCCGGTGGGCCGGTCCCGTCCGTGGCGAGTCGCGATTCGTCGCGGGCGGACCGTTCCTTCCGGGTAGAATGGACGCGGAGGCACGATGGCCGAGGAACGCGAGAACGAGACACGGAAGTTCGCCATTCTCTTCGGGATCGGGCTGGACGGCCGGGACGGCCACTACCGGCAGACGAAGGGGGAGAACTTCTTCCTGGTGGGCGGCTCGGAGACGACGCACCGCGTCATGCAGGACAAGGCGGTCTCCTTCAACGAGGAGCTGCGCCGCCGGGGAAAGAGGCTCGAGGACGTGGAGAGCCCCGAGGAGTTCCGCGACATCGCCCGCGACGCCGGCCTCTGAAACAGCGCTGACAGGCAGAGCTTTTTCGTTTTTCTCCTCCCCTCCGACCCGGATCCCACCTTCCAGACCGTTCTCTCGTCGCCGTCGCCCGCCCTCGGCGCTCGTCCGGGGGCGTGGGAACGGCGGGGTCCGTCTCCGGGGAGCGCTGCGAGGGAGGGGGGAAGGCTTGTCCCCGGGAATCCAGGCCACGGGGCCGCACCCTGGATTTCGTTCCGGGGCGCGGTGCCCCGGGGGGCCTGACCCTGGATTTGCAGGCCATGGGGCCGTACCCCAGGTTTGCAGGGCGCGGTGCCCCGGGGGGCCTGACCCTGGATTTGCAGGCCATGGGGCCGTACCCCAGGTTTGCATCAGTGGGTGCCGCGGCCGGAGGTGACCTCCGGCCCGCCGCGGCGGTAGCGCGTGAGGCGCAGGGAGATCCGCCCCACCTTGGTGTCCGCGTCGATCCTCACGGGGACCCGGTCCTCGTCGTCGCTGATCCAGATCGCGGCCTGGCGGCCGTGGTCCTCGGGCTTGCCCTTCACCACCTTCCGGATGTCGACCCGCACGAGGAACGCGTCCCGGGGTCCGGCGGGGACCCGGACGCGCTCCCTGCCCACCACCAGGCACTCCGCCCGGTACAGGTTGCGTTCGGTGAAGAGCGTGGCCCGGAAGCTCCGCCCCGGTTCCAGAGCGGAGCGCCGGAGGGCGTGGATGATGCCCAGCGGGTCGAGGGCCCCGGGGACCTCGAGGCTCACCTCCTCCACCTTCTTCCGCGAGCGGATGACCGAGCGGACCTTCCCCGTCTCCGGATCATAGGTCACGCGGACCCGCCGGGCCTCGCCGCCCGTCCCCGACTCGTAGGACCACTCCCGGCTGAGGAGATCCTCCGCCCCCGAGACCGCCCTCGCGCGGACCTCCACGCCGTAGAGGAGGGAGACCACCCCCGTCGTCTCCACCCGGGCGTCGCCCACGTAGACGTCTCCCCGGCGCTCGAACCGGAAGACGCCCCGTCCCGCGGCGATCCCGTTCCAGGAGGCGGAGTAGGCGATCTCCTCCCGCCGCGGAAGGACCGCTCCCTCCGCGCGGAAGGCGCCCGCGCCCCGCGTGGCCTCCGGAGCCAGCGGCCGGAAGGCGGCGCACCCCGCGAAGGCGAGGGACAGGAGAACGGTCGGAAGGAGGCGCATCGAGCCCATTGTAGGCCCGGGCCGCCTGCCGGCCGAGAGCCGCCCTTCCCCGCCTCGCCCGGCTTTGCCGGCCGGAGCCCGGCCCGCCGGGGCCGGGAAGGCGCGCCTCCGCGCGGAAGGGGCTCGCCCCGGGGCGCGATTCACGCGGATCCCCGGGAGGCCCCGGCCGCGCGTCCCGGGCGAAGGAGCGTGCGGGAGGCCGGGGAGGGTGCGGGAGTCGCCCCCCGGGAGGGCGGAGAGCCGGCGGCGCCCGCTCTCCGGGGCCGGGAGCGGGTTTCGAGAGCGACGGCGCGGGGGACGGTCGCGGGCGGCGGCCTCCGGTCTCGCCCCCGCGGGCCGCCGGGAACGGCGGGCCCGCCCCGGCCGCGCCGGCTCAGCCGTGCGGCTCGGGCCGCCGGGTGCCGAGGAACTTCTGGACCCAGCTCAGGACGTGGCCGGGGTACTTCTTGGTGAGGATCACCGTGTTCGGGATCTCGCGGGCGAGCCGCTCCGGCGCCTCGCCGAAGTAGTGGCGGCTGAGCACCCCCTCGTGAAGCCCCTCGACCACCACGAGGTCCGCCTCCTTGACGAGGGAGAGCAGGGTCCCCACCACGTTCTTGGCGTGCACGATGCGGTGGCGGACCCGCGACAGATCGATCCTCGCGGAGAGCGCTTCCCGCTCCCTCGCGAACGCCTCCGCGACCGCCTCCCTCTCCACCTCGTGGCGCTCCGACACGTGGATCGTGTGCACGGGGATCCCCTTCGCGGCGGAGAGCGCGAGGGCCACGTCCAGGGAGAGGAGGGCGTGACGGTAGTCGAAGAGGATGGGAACGAGGATGCGCTTCGCGCGGTCGAGGAAGGCCGCGGAGGGACGGGCCATCATCACCACGTCGCACCGGGCGTTGAACACCGTCTCGTCGAGCACGCTGCCGAAGAAGGAATGCCGTCGCTTGAACCCTCCCCGCCAGCCGAGGATCAGGAGATCGATTCTCCGGCTCGCCACCACGTTGCTGATGGCGAGGGGGACGCTGTGGGCGACCTTCACCAGGGCGGTGACGGGACGCGGCTCGGGGGACGCCTTCCGGATCGCGTCCCCGGAGCGGCGGATCATCTCCCGGGCCTCGTCGAGCAGGCTCTCCGTGGCGGAGACGGGGAGCTGGGCGGGCACCTTCACCACGTTCGCGAGAACGATCTCCGCCCGGCGGGAGGAGGCGAGCAGGGCCGTGAGCTTCATGAGCCCGGGGATGGACCGCGGGTTGGCCACCGGGGTGAGAATGCGGAAGTCGGCCTCCGCGAGGGAGGCCACCTCCTGGTACACCGTGGGCACCTCGCGCTCCTCCGCCTCCGCCTCCCTCCGGCGCGCGTAGGCGAGGTAGATCCCCACGCCCGCGAGGATGAAGGCGAGCGTGATGCTGGTCCCGAGCCGGTAGTGCCCGAAGAGGAACACCGCCAGCCCGAGGTTGCAGGCGATGGCCAGGAGCGGCAGGAAGGGCACGAGGGGGACGCGGAACCCCCGTTCCAGGTCCGGGCGGTTCCGGCGGAGGTTCAGGACGGCGATGTTCACCAGCACGAAGAGGAGGAGGAACATGGCGTCCGTGGCCGAGGCCACCTGCTCGATGGGGAGGGCCACCGCCATCGCGATGATGAGGGCGGCGGAGATCATGGTGGCGAAGTGCGGGGTGCGCCGCACGGGGTGGATCCGGGCGAAGACCGCCGGGAGGTTGTGATCCCGGGCCATGGCGAAGGAAACCCGGCTCGAGGAGTACATGGTGGCGTTGAGGGCGCTCATCGTGGAGAAGAGGCCGCCCACCAGGAAGACGAGCGCCCCGAAGGGCAGGAACCGGGCCGCGGCCTCGATCATGGCGAGCTCCTTCAGCTCGCCGAGGTACTGCCAGCTCGTGGTCGCGGGGCCCGCGTAGCCGGCGGGGATCGTCACCCCCGCCACGGCCACGAACGCCACCACGACGTAGATGGGAACCACGATGAGGATCGAGAGGAAGATGGAGCGGGGGACGTTGCGCCGGGGGTCCACCACCTCCTCGCCGCACTGGGCGATGATCTCGTACCCCTCGAAGGCGATGAAGGTAAGCCCCATCGCCACCGCGATGCCGCGGAAACCGTGGGGGAGGAAGCTCCGGCCGTCGGTGAAGTAGTGCTCCCAGCTCCCGGCCCGGACGAGGATGGCCCAGAGGCCGGCGGCGCAGAACGCCGCGATGATCACGATCTTGACCACCGTCACGAAGGTCTCCGCGCGCCCCGTCTCCTCCGCGCCGCGGTAGTTGATCCAGGCGAAGACCACGGTCACCAGCACCGCCAGAGCGCTCCTCAGCGCTGCGCTCCCCTCCAGGCCGCCGAGCCCGGGAACGAGCGAGAGGATCTTCGCGCCGAAGGCCCCGAAGGCCACCGCGTACAGCGAGCAGGCCACGGCGTGGGCGAACCAGCTCATCCAGCCGGAGAGGAACCCGCTCGGCTGGGGGAGGGCCTGCTTCACCCAGAGGTAGCCTCCTCCCGCCTCCGGGAAGCAGGATCCGAGCTCCGCATAGGAGAGCGCGGTGAGGGTGGTGACCACCCCGTTCAGGAGGAACACCAGGACGAGCGCCGGGCCCGCCACCCCGGCGGCGATGCCTGTGAGCACGAAGATGCCCGCCCCGATCATGGCCCCCACCCCGATCATCACCACGTGGTGGAGGCTCATCGTGCGCGAGAGCTCGGTGGCCACCGGAGGGGAGTCGGGTCGGGAAGCGGTTTCCGGGGAGGACACGAGCGACGGTTATACCGGCCGCTCCCCGCCCCGCCACGCGGTTTCGTTCCGGGGCCCGGGGCGGGAGCCCGCGTTTCTCACCGGCGCGCGGGCGCCGGCGGCGAGCCGCTTCCGGAAACGGGTTTCCCTCGCCGGAGCGAGGGGCCCGCGGCCCGCCTCCGGCCGGAGCCGGGCGCCACGGGATCCGCCGGGAACCGTCCGTTCCGGCGGGGAATGCGGGTCAGCCCGCCACCGCGAGGATGCAGGTGAGGTAGCGCCCCTCCGGGAAGTTCGCGGCCAGCGGGTGGTCCGGGGCTGCGCCCCGGACCTCGAGGATCCGGAGATCCCGGCCTCGCCGCGCCGCCGCCTCCCGGAGCACCCCGAGGAACCGGCCCGGCGAGACCCGCCCGGAGCAGCAGGAGGAGACGAGGATCCCGCCCCGGGGCAGGGCGTCCAGGGCGAGGCCGGTGAGGTCCCGGTACCGCTCCATCCCTCTCTCCTCGTCGTCCCGCCCCGAGATCCACTTCGGGGGATCGAGGAGGATCAGGTCCGCCTCCGGGCGGGCCCGGAGGACGTCGAAGGCGTCCCCGTGGTCGAACCGGACCTCCAGGCGGTTCCTCCGGGCGTTCTCCCTCGCCCGGGCCACGGCCGCCTCGTCGAGGTCCACGCCCCGGACCTCCCGGGCCCCGGCCTTCGCGCAGGCCAGCGCGAACCCGCCGTCGTAGCAGAAGAGGTCGAGAACGCGACGCCCCCGGGCGAGGGCCGCCGCCCTCCGGCGGTTGTCGCGCTGGTCCAGGAAGGCCCCCGTCTTGTGGCCCCGGGCCAGGTCGACGCGGAAGACCAGGCCGTCGCACCGGATGTCCGCCGCGGCCTTCGGCGGCGGCTCCGGCACCCGGAACCCCTCGATGCGCTCGGCCTCCTCGTCCCTCCGGTAGAGGGCCGCGGCCCCCGGGTAGTGGCG
>JAOZQC010000141.1 GCA_029932425.1 Planctomycetota bacterium
CTGCTCTCGCGGGAGATCGAGCGCTGGCTCTCACTCCGGGAGATCCGGCAGCTCCGGGCGGCGGAGGGGCTTCCGGGCATCCCCCGCGTGCTCGCGCGTCCCGCGGAGAACGTGGCCGTCCGGGAGTACGTCCCGGGGGTTCCCCTCCCCCGCGCCCCCTCTCCTCCCGGGGCCTTCTTCGACGACCTCCGGGCCGTGGTCACCGCCCTCCACCGGCGGGGGATCACGCACAACGACCTGCACAAGGAGGCGAACGTCATCGTGCGTCCGGACGGGCGGCCCGGGCTCCTCGACTTCCAGCTCTCCCTCCGGCTGGACCCGGCGTCCGCCCTGCACCGCCTGCTCGCCCGGTTCGACCTCTACCACGTGGCGAAGAACCGGCGGCATCGCACGGGGGAGCCCCTCACGGGGCCGGAGGCGGATCTGTTCCGCCGCACGCGGGTTCTCCGGAGCCTGCACCGGGCCCTGGTGAAGAAGCCCGTGAACCTCCTCACCCGGCGTCTCTTCCCCCGGGCGCTGGGCAAGCTCCCCACGGACACCGACCCCTGAAACACCGGTGACAGGCACGGCTTTTTCCCTTTTCGCCCCGCCCGGTGGGGCCGGGGCCGGGCCCGTACCTCTCGCCGGGGCGCCCGCCCTTCGCCGGAGTTCCTCGCCCGGGGCGGGGCGGTTCCTCGTCCTCGTCCCCGGCGGGACGCGCCGGCGTGCAGGGGGGGGAGCGTCCCCGAATCGACTCGGGACGCCCGGGTGGAGCGGACTCCTCGTCGCGTTCTCCTCGCGCCCGTTCCCCTCCGGCGATCTCCCGCGGAGGAGCCCGGGAACGACCCGGGGCGGACCCCGGACCCCGCGCTCGGAGGAAGGACCCGCCGCGGGAGCGGCGGCCGGTTCCGCTCCCTCTCGGCGGGAGGGGAGAGGGCCCGCGGCTCCTCCGGCGCGCGGCCCGCCGCGAGGCCGTCCCTCGCCGGAGGGAGGGGGCGGACTACTCCCCGCCCTGCTTCAGCCGGTTCAGGTCCCGCTGGAGGCGGGACTTCCGCCGGGCGGCGGTGTTGGGGTGGATGACGTTCTTCCGGGCGGCCTTGTCGAGGCGCTTCATGGCGGCGGGCAGCTCCTTCTCGGCCTGCTCCAGGTCGCCCGCCTCGATGGCCTTCTTGACCTTCTTCACCTGCGTGCGCATCGCCGATTTCTCGGCCTTGTTCCGCATGCGGGCCTTCTCGTTCTGCCGGACCCGCTTCTTCGCCGACCTTGAATGGGGCATGTCTTCCTCTCGTGGTGCTGCCTGTCTGCCGCCGCCTTCCGGGGGGAGGCGCCGGGCTCTCCCGGCACCCGCCCGAAGGCCGTGCTCAGGATTCTCCGATCCGCTGCTTCAGGGACTGGATCCGCTCCGCCACGTCCCGGAAGCCGATGTCCACCTCGTAGATCCTCTTGTACTGCGCGAGCGCTTCCTCGAACTTCTCCTGCTTCTCCTTCAGATTCCCGAGCGCGTAGAGAATGTCCTTGCTGCGATCCGACATCCCGGGCATCTCGTCGAGGGCCTTCTGGAGCTGGTTCTCCGCCAGGTCGTACATCCCCTTGCCCAGGAAGCAGTTCCCGAGCATGGTGAGGGACTCGATCTTCCGGCGGGGGTCCCGCACCGTCTGCTGGAACTCCCCGATGGCCCCGTCGAGATCGCCGGTCTCGTAGAGCGCCTTCCCGAGCTGGAAGTGCAGGACGAGGTCCGTGGGGTGCTCCCGGACCCGGGCGCGGTACTCCTCCACCAGGAACGCCAGGCGCTCCTCGCGGAGGGCGCGGGCGAGCGCCTCGTCGCCGGCGGCCACCGCGTCGCGGATCTTCCGCTCGTAGCGGCGGATGCGCAGGTCCCCCGCCTTCTCCCGGTGGCTGAAGTTCGTGCGCTCCAGCTCGAACGCCCGCTCGTAGGCGGCGATGGCCTCGTCGAACCGGTTCAGCGCGGCGTACCGGGCCCCGAGTTCGGCCTGGAGGCGGGGGTTGTCCGGCTCCTCCCGGACCTTCTCCTCGATCCCCTTCACCGCCTTCTCGATCTCGTCCCGGCCCCGCACGAGCCGGGCGGACTCCTCGAGCTCCTGCACCTGGGTCCGGTCCCGGAGGACGTCCCGGGAATGCTGCGCCCGGTCGATCCCCGTCTTGGTGATGGAGATCTCGGCGGCGAGGTTCTTCCGCATGCGCGCCGCCTCCTGGTCCCGGGGATCGAGCTTCACCGCCTTCTCGTAAGCCTCGAGGGCGGCGGGGATCTCCCCCCGGCGGTAGAGGAGGCGGCCGATGCCCTTCAGGGCCTCCAGGTGCTCGGGCTCGGAGACGAGGATCCCGTGATAGGCGGCGATGGCGGCTCCCTCGTGGCCCGCGGCGAGGGCGGCCTCGGCGAGAGCCATGCTCACCGCCGTGTTCCGCGGGTCCTTCCGGAGGATCTTCTCGCACGCGATCATCCGCTTCTCGTGGTTCTTGAGGATCTTCGCGAACCCGGCCGCGATCCGGGCGCCGAGGGTGCCGAAGAGGCGGGTCAGGGCGCTCGGGTAGTAGGCCTCGTACTTCGCCAGCTCCGCCTTCCGGAGCCCCTTCCGGGCCTCCAGGTGGTCCGGTTCCAGGGTGACCGCCTGCAGGTAGAGCTCGATGGCCATGTCGTGACGGCGCTGGTCGAGGGCGTCCGCGGCCCTCTCCACGAGTTTCTGTGCATGCATGACGACCCCCCGTCGGGCCCCCCCCCGATCCGGGCGGAAACGCGGAAATGTACCGGGGTTAAAGCGGCCCCACAACAAAATACCTTACCGGGGAATCGATGCGGGGCTAGGATGTTCCGCCGGTGACGAGATGATCGAGACTCTGGACATCGTCCTCTACCCGGACCCCATCCTCCGCAAGCCCACCGCGCCCATCACGGAGTTCACCGGCGATCTCCGCCGGAGGGCGGAGGTGATGATCGAAACCATGCACCGGAACCGGGGGCTCGGCCTGTCCGCGAACCAGGTGGGCTGGTCCCTCCGCCTGGCCATCGTGTCCGAGACGGGGGATCCCGGCGACGAGCGCGTGGTCGTCAATCCCACGATCGAGTCCCTGGAGGGCGCGGTGGCCATGGAGGAGGGGTGCCTCTCCTTCCCGGGACTCACGGGGCTTATCACCCGTCCCGAGCGGATCGTGGTCTCCTACCGCGACCTGGACGGCGGGACCGTGCGCGAGGAGGCCGACGGGCTCCTGGCCCGGTGCTTCCTGCACGAGATCGACCACCTGGACGGGATCCTCTTCATCTCCAAGATGACCCCCGCGGACCGGATCCGCCTGAAGCGCTCCCTGAAGGAACTCGAAGCCGGGTACCGCGCCCGCCGATGAAGGTCCACCGGGGGTTCCCGTCGCTCCGCCCCGAGGAATTCGTCCGGCCCGCGGCCACGGTGGGGGTCTTCGACGGCATCCACCTCGGGCACCGGGCGGTCCTGGACGCCACCCGCGACCTCGCCCGGAGGTGGGACGGAGAGTCGGTGGTGGTCACCTTCGAGCACCATCCCCGCGGGGTGGTGGAGGGGAAGGCGCCGCCCATGATCACCTCCGTGCCCCACCGGCTCGTCCTCCTCGAGCGGGCGGGGGTGGATCACACCGTCCTGCTCCCCTTCGACGAGGAGGTACGTTCCATCACCGCGGAGGAGTTCGCGGACCGGGTGTTCCGGGACGGGATCGGCGCCAGGGGAGTCGTCCTCGGCTTCGACTCCCGCTTCGGCAAGGACCGGCGGGGGGACCTGGAGTTCCTCCGGACCTGGGGCGCCGACCGCGGTATCGAGGTCCGCTCCGCGCCTCCCGTTCTCCGGGACGAGCGCCCCATCTCCTCCAGCGTGATCCGGGCCGCCATCGCCCGGGGCGAGCACGATCTCGCCCAGGCCATGCTCGGGCGGCCGGTGGCGGTGTACGGCCGGGTGGTCCGGGGCCGGGGGCGCGGGCGGGAGCTCGGCTTCCCCACCGCGAACCTCGATCTCGGCGGGGAGCTCTGTCCCCCGGAAGGGGTCTACGCCGGCTGGGCCCGGCTCGAGGGGCGCTGGCTCCCGGCCCTGGTGAACATCGGCCGCCGTCCCACGTTCGAGCGGTCCGGCGCCGCGCCCACCGTGGAGGTGCACATCCCGGGCGTCGACCGGGACCTCTACGGCGAGGAGATCGAGGTCCGGTTCATCCGCCGGATCCGCGGGGAGCGCCGCTTCGCGCGACCCGGGGATCTCGCGGAACGCATCCGGAAGGACCGCGAGGAGCTCGCGCGCATCATCGAGGAGGTGCAGACCCCCTGAGGGACGCCGGGACGCCGCCCGGATTCCCGGGCCGGTGCGCCGGGACCGCACCCCGGATTCCCGGGGCGGTGGGGGCCGTGAGAAACCTCCCCGCCGCCGGCTGATTTCCCTTCGGAGGCGTCGCGGGGCGTTGTATTCCCGGGGGCGTCTCCGGGAGGGAGTCCGACCCATGCCCACGCTCTTGCCGGCCCACGAACACGCCGTGCTCACCGCTCTCGACCGCCTGGGGGGCGAGGCGGGGTTCGAGGAGCTCGTCCGCGACACGGGGCTCGACCAGTCCCTGGTCTCCGCCGCGGCCCGGGTCCTGGGGGAGCGGGGCTGGGTGCGGGTCCTCGAGGAGTCCCTCACCGAGCCCCGCCTGACGGAGGCGGGCCTCCTCGCCGCCCGGAGCGGCACTCCCGAGCGGCAGCTCCTCCTCGTCCTCGATCTCGACGGCAGCGTGCCCATGGCGGAGGTCCACGACCTGGCCCGCCGCAAGGGGTTCGACGGGGGAGCCGCCGTCCAGTGGATCTTCCGGAAGAAGTGGGCGAAGAAGGTGAAGGACGACACGGGGAAGGGGGCGGACCTCCTGGTGATGACGGAGGCCGGCCGGGAGGCCCTCCTCGGTCCCTCCCCCGACGAGATCGCCATCGGGCGGATCCACCACGGGGAGATCACCTGGCTCGAGGAGCTCGCGGAGAAGGACGGCCTGGACGTGGAGGAGCTCGTCCGGACGCTCCGCTCCCGGAAGGACCTGGTGCGCCTGAAGTCCCGGGTCCGGCGCCGCGCCGTCCTCACGGACGAGGGACGGGGCGCCCTCGAGGCGGGGGTGGCGGCGGCGGAGGAGGTGAGCGCCCTCACCCCGGAGCTCCTGGCCGGCGGGGGCTGGAAGGACGTCGTCTTCAAGCGGTTCGACGTGACGCTGCCCGCGGAGATCCGGCGGCCGGGGAAGGTCCACCCCCTGGTCCGCATCATCGAGGAGACCCGCGAGGCCTTTCTCTCCATGGGCTTCACGGAGGCCCGGAGCGACTTCATCGAGTCGGGGTTCTGGGATTTCGACGCCCTCTTCCAGCCCCAGGACCACCCCGCCCGGGAGATGCAGGACACGTTCTACCTCTCCCGGCCCGGCCGACTCCCCCTGCCCGAGGACGAGGCGCTGGTGGAGCGGGTCCGCCGCACGCACGAGGACGGGGGGGAGACGGGGTCCACGGGGTGGGGCTACGCCTGGTCCCGGGAGAAGGCGCGGCAGGCGATCCTGCGGACGCACACCACCGCCACCACCGTCCGGGCCCTGGCGGAGGACCCCCGCCCGCCGCGGAAGGTGTTCACGGTGGGGCCGGTGTTCCGGCGGGAGACCGTCTCCTACAAGCACCTTCCCCAGTTCTTCCAGATCGACGGCATCATCGTGGACGAGGAGGCCACGCTGGCCACGTTGAAGGGGACGCTGGCCGAGTACTACCGCCTGCTGGGGTTCCCGAAGGTGAAGTTCAAGCCCTCCTTCTTCCCCTACACGGAGCCCTCCGCGGAGGTCTTCCTCTGGCACGAGGGGCGGGGGCAGTGGGTGGAGATGGGGGGCTCCGGGATCTTCCGCCCGGAGGTCACGGAGCCCCTGGGCTGCACCGTCCCCGTGCTGGCCTGGGGGCTCGGCCTGGAGCGCCTGGCCCTCTTCCGCTACGGGGCGAGCCACATCAAGGCCCTCTACGACGCGGACCTGGACTGGCTCCGGGAGGTGCCGCTGTGCCGGTAGTGTCCATCTCCACCGCCCGGATCCGCCGCCTCCTCGGCACGGAGATCGAGACCGCGGCCCTGGCGGAGGCCGTGGACATGCTGGGCTGCGACCTGGAGGAGGTGGCGGAGGTCCGGACCCACCGGTGCCCCTCGTGCGGGGCGGCGGTGAACCGGCTCCCCCGGGAGGAGCCGCCCCGGTCCTGCCCGGCCTGCGGCTTCGCGGGGGAGGAGCCTCTCGAGGAGATCGGCACCGACGAGGTGGTGCGGCTCGACCTCCTGCCCGCCCGGCCGGACCTCTTCGACGCCGCGGGCCTCGTGCGGGCCCTCCGGGGGTACCTGGGCCTGGAGACCGGGCTGCCCGCGTTCCCCCTGGAGGAGGGGGAGGTGGTGGTCCGCGTCGATCCGGCGGTCCGGGCGGTGCGGCCGGAGATCGCCTGCGCGGAGGTGGAGATGCCTCCCCTCGACGTGGAGACCCTGGTGGAGAGCTTCCAGCTCCAGGAGAACCTCCACTGGGCGGTGGGCCGGGGGCGGAAGAAGGCGTCCATCGGGGTCTACAACCTCGACGCGCTCACCCCCCCGATCCGCTACACCGCCTGGCCCCCGGACCGGCGCTTCGTCCCCCTCGGCATGCCGGGCCGGGAAATGACCCTGGCGGAGATCCTCCTGGAGCATCCCAAGGGCACGGCCTACGCCGATCTCCTCGCGCCCTACGACCGGTACCCCATCCTCGTGGACGCCGCGGGGCAGGTGCTCTCCATGCCCCCCATCATCAACAGCGAGGAGACGAAGGTGGACACGGGGCAGACCCGGCTCTTCATCGATGTGACGGGCCACGACCGGCGCGCGGTGGAGGACTGCCTGGCGATCCTGGTCTCCACCTTCGCCACGCTGGGGGGCACGCTGCGCTCGGTGACCGTCACGGACGGGGACCGGAGCGCCCGGACCCCGGACCTCGCGCCGGCGCGGGCCCGGCTCTCGCCGGCGCGGGCCTCCCGTCTCATCGGGGTGCCCCTCGACGAGGAGGAGGTCCGCGGGCATCTGGACCGCATGCGCTTCGGCACCGGGGAGACGCCGGGGGGGGAGGAGATCCCCGTGCTCGTGCCCCGCTACCGCGTGGACGTGAAGCACGAGGTGGACTTGATCGAGGACGTGGCCATCGCCCACGGCTACCACCGCCTGCCCGCGACGCTCGTCCCCACGCTGACGGTGGGCCGGCGCCACCCGCGGTCGGACCTCTCGCGCCTGGTGCGCCGGGTCCTCACCGGTCTCGGGTTCTTCGAGGTGCTGAACCTCTACCTCACGAACCGCGGGGAGCACCTGGAGCGGATGCGCCTCCCCGATGATCTCGGCGAGCCCCGGCTGAAGAACCCCATCTCCGTCCACCAGGAGATCGTGCGGGCGCACCTGCTCTCGGGCCTCATGGCCTCCTTCGCCCTGAACCGCGCGCGGGAGATGCCGCAGCCGATCTTCGAGATCGGGCCCGTGGCCGCGGCGGGACCGGAGGAAGCCCGGGAGTCGCTGCACCTCGGGGTGGGGATCATGGGACCGCGCGCCGACTACGCGAGCATCCGTTCCGTGATGGAGTCGCTCCTCCACGAGCTGGGGGCGGCGGCGGAGATCGCCCCCGCCACCGACCATCCCCTGCTCCCCGTCTTCCTCCCGGGGCGGGCGGCGGCGATCGGGAGCGATCCTCCCCTCGGCGTGATGGGGGAGGTGCACCCGGAGGTGATCACGGGCTGGTCCCTCGACCACCCGGTGGTGCTGGCGGAGATCCA
>JAOZQC010000142.1:0-7360 GCA_029932425.1 Planctomycetota bacterium
GGCGGTGGCCGGCCGTCCCGCGGCGAGGGCCGCCCGGGCCCGGGTCAGGAGCTCCTCCCGGCGCCGGCTCCGGGCCGCGGCCTCCCGTGCCTCCTGCTCGCGGGCGGCCCGCTCGGCGGAGAGGCGCGAGCGCACGGCCTCGATCTTCTCCGCGAGGAGGGGGTCCCCGGGGCCGCGCCGCGCCGCCTCCTCGTAGAGCGCGAGGGCGCGGGCGTAGTCCCCCCGGCGGAAGGCCAGGTCCGCCTCCTCCGTGCGGTGGCTCACGGAACTGCAGGCCGCGGCCAGGAGCGCCAGGAGCCCGGCGACGGCGGCCGCCCATCCGGTCCAGAGCTTCATGTTTCCGGCCTCCACCCCTCCGATCGCAACCCTCGTGCCCGGCGGCCCGGACGGGACCGGGGAGCCGGTTGTCGCCAAAAGAGGACAGTCCGGGTCACTTCAACCCGTACTTGTCGATCTTCTTGTAGAGGTTCGAGCGCTGCATGCCGAGCCGCTCGGCGGTGCGCTTGATGTTCCAGTCGTTCTCGATGAGCTTCGTCTCGAGGAAGAGGCGCTCGCTCTCGGCCTTGAACTGCTCGAAGGTCTCGCACTCGGAAAAGGGGTCGCCGGGACGCCGGGAGCGGGGGGCGAGGTGCTCCTCGACGATGTCCGGGGTGATCTCGCGACCGGGGGCGAGGATGGCCACGCGCTCGCAGAGGTTCCGGAGCTGGCGCACGTTCCCCGGCCAGGGTTGCTTCACGAGGAAGGCCTCCGCTTCCGGGGTGAAGACCCTCGGGGGGAGCTCGTTCGTCCGCACCGCCTCCTCGAGGAAGTGGCGGGCGAGGACCACGATGTCCCCGCGGCGCTCGGCGAGGGTGGGCACGTGGATGGGGACCACGTTCAGTCGGTAGTAGAGGTCCTCGCGGAACTCCCCCGCCGCCACCTGGGCCCGGAGGTCCTTGTTGGTGGCCGCGATCACCCGTACGTCCACCGGCACGGGGCCGTCCCCTCCCACCCGCTCGATGGTGGAATCCTCGAGCACGCGGAGCACCTTGGACTGGGCCGCCAGGTCCATGTCCCCGATCTCGTCCAGGAAGATCGTGCCCCCGTCGGCCTGCTCGAACTTCCCCGTCCGCCGTCCCACGGCCCCCGTGAAAGAGCCCTTCTCGTGGCCGAAGAGCTCGGATTCGATGAGCTCCCGCGGAATCGCCGCGCAGTTCACCTCCACGAAGGGACCGCGCCACCGGGGGGAGAGCTCGTGGATGTTGCGCGCCACCAGCTCCTTGCCCGTTCCGTTGTCGCCCGTGATGAGCACCCGGGCCTGGGTGGGGGCCACCTTGGCGATCGTGCCCAGGATCTTCTGGAGAGCGGGGCTCTCCCCGAGGATCCGGTACCGGTCGGAGACCTTCCTCCGGAGGGTCACGTTCTCCTCGGCGAGCCGGCGGACCTTCACCGCGTTCTTCAGGGTGAGCAGGATGCGGTCCCGGTCGAGCGGCTTCTCGATGAAGTCGAAGGCGCCGAGCTTGGTGGCCTCCACCGCGGTGTGCACGTTGCCGTGACCGCTCACCATGATGACGTCGAGGTCCGGGCGGCGCTTCTTCATCTCCTCCAGGACCTCGAGGCCGTCCCGTCCCGGCATCTTCACGTCGAGGAGGACCACGTCGGCGCCGGGGTCCTCGATGAGCGCGAGGGCCTCCTCCCCGTTCCCCGCGAGGAGGGTCTCGTACTTCTCGTAGCGGAGGATCATGTCCAGCGTCTCGCGGATGTCCGCCTCGTCGTCGACGATGAGGACGCGCATGGTCGGGTGGGCCTCCGGAAGGGTCGCGGCTTCGGGCGCGATTGTAGCGGGATCGGTCATGAGCGGCAACCTCGTCAAGACTTTGTTAGGTCCGTCCCCGCGGCACCGCCCGCGGTACAATCGGGAACGGCGCGCGGAAGGCGGGTAACAAAGCGCGTGCCGGATGCGTTCTTATCCCCGAGCGGGAGCCACTGGATGCCGGAGTCGGACGAGGCCCTCATGATCCGGGTCGGTGCGGGAGATGCGGCGGCGTTCCGCGATCTCGTCCGGCGGTACGAGGCGAGGGCCCGCCGCTACTGCTTCCGGATCTTCCGGGACTCCCACCTGGCGGAGGACCTGGCCCAGGAGGTGTTCCTGAAGCTCTACCGGACGGCGGAGCGCTACGAGCCCACGGGGCCGTTCCGGACGTACTTCTACCGGGTGCTGGCGAACCACTGCTTCGACCGGCTGCGGTTCCTGCGCCGGAGGGCGGAGGTGAGGGGCACCACCCTCGACGCCCGGACCATCGACGGGCTCGAGCACGTGGACGGGAACGGACGGTTCGCGCCGCCGGAAGCGGCCCTCCTGAAGAGCGAGGAGGCCGGGCTCGTGCGGCGGGCCGTGGAGGAGCTGCCGGAGAACCTCCGGCGGGCCGTGGTGCTCCGCGAGTTCGAGGGGCTGAAGTACCGGGAGATCGCGGACGTGCTCGGGGTGAGCCTGAACGAGGTGAAGGTGCTCATCCACCGGGGCCGGAAGCAGCTCGCGAAACGCCTGAGAAGAGTGTTTTCCGGGGAGATGCGGCCATGAAGTGCCGGACCATCGAGGAGGACCTTTCCGCCCTCTTGGACGGGGAGCTTTCCGCCGTCGAGGAGCGGCGGATCCGGGACCACCTGGCCCTGTGCGCCCGGTGCCGGGCGGCCCTCGACGAGCTCCGGCGCACCTCCCGTCTCCTCCGGGCCTGGGATCGCGCGCACCGGACGGAGCCCTCGGAGAGCTTCACGGGCCGGGTGGTCCGCGGGGCCCGGCGGGGAGGAGGGAGCCGGGAGACCGGGCGGCGGGCGTGGGCGCGGGTGTTCTTCCCCCGGGCGGCGGCGGCGGCGGGGCTCTTGCTCCTGGCGGGCGCGGCGGTGGGGGTTCTCCTCTCGGCGGGGCCGGGCCCGGCTCCCGGGGTCCGCCCGGCGCCCGGGCTCCGGGGGGAGTACGCCCGCCGGGCGGCGGAGCTGGACCCGGACGACGCGGCGGGGCACCTCGCCCTCGCGGAGTGGTGCCGGGAAGCGGGTCTCCCGGAGCGGGCGGCCCGGGAGGAGCTGCTCGCCTTCGCCGCGGACCCGGAGGATCCCGCGGTGCGCCGGGCGATCGCCGAGCTCCTGCCCCGGGAGTCGGCGGCGCCGGCCCCGCTCTCGTTCCGGGTCGCCCCCCTGCCCGACCTGGGCGGCCCCCTCCCGCCGCCCGCCGTCCCCCGGGCTTCCCCCGGCGGGCGCTACCGCCGCCTGGGCCTGGCGAGGGCCGGGGACCGGTGGTTCACCCCGGAGGCCTACCGGGCCTTCCGGGAACGCCGGGAGGAGGAGGAGCTCCTGGCCCGGGAGGCGGAGCGGAAGCGGGAGCTCGTGGCGAGGCGGCGGGTGGAGGTCGCTCCGGACACCTCCCGGGAGCCGGTCGTGGCCTGGCTCTCCACGCTCCGGCCCTCTTCCGCGGCGGCGGCCCGGGGCCTCACCGTGGTGCCCCTCCTCGGCGAGGGGCCGGGCCCGGGGCTCTCCGTCCTGGGGCTGGCCGAGGCTCTCGAGAGGAACGTGATCGTCATCCGGGAGGACACGGGATCGGCCCGGCTGGTGGCGGAGAACCGCGACCCCGGGCGCCACGTGTTCCTGGCGGCGGGGGAGATCCTCCGCGGCGGCTACCAGGACCGGATCCTCACCCGCGACACCCTGATTCCGCCGAAGACCACCGCCGGTCTGCCCGTGCTGTGCTGCGAGAGGGTGCGGATGCTCGGGCCCACGCGTCGCTTCCAGGCGACGCCCGGCCTGGCCCCGTCGGGGATCCGGGCCTTCCTGGTGGTCGCCGGAAGCCAGGACGGGGTCTGGAAGCGGATCAGCCGGGACCTCGCCGCCCTCGGGGCGGGGAACCCCACGGAGGCCCTGGCCGAGATCTACCGGACCGGGCGCGGGGCCCGGAACCTCGCCTCGACCCTGCGGGACCTGGAGGGCGGGCTCGGCGACGCCCGGACCGTGGGCTTCCTCGTCTTCGCGGGAGACCGCCTGCTCGGGGGGGACGTGTTCGCCGGCCACGACCTGCTCCTCCGGCTCGGTCCCCGGTTCCTCGGCTCCTTCGTCCTGGAGGCGCTGCGGGGGAAGCACCGCGGGAAGCCGGAGGTCGATCCCCGCGCTCTCCTCGCCACCGTGAAGAACGCCTCCTTCCTCCACCGCCGGGGGGCGGTGATGGGACGGGAGACGGAGTTCGGGGGCGGGGGAAGCCGCCTCTCCGGCACCGCCCTCGTTCCCGCGGCGGGCCTGCCTCCGCTGCATGTCTCCCTCTTTCCGGACCGCGGGGAGGCCGAGACCCGCGCCCTCGGCGGGGAGGGCGTGCCCCCCGACCGCGCGGGTCGATCCCCGCCGCCTTCCCGGGACCGGAGCCGGGCCGGGCGCCGCCTCGACGAGCGCCGCCGCCGGCGCCTCTCCGGGAAGCTCCCCGACCCCGGCGGGTGGAAGCCGCCGGAGCGTCCCCGGCCGCCGTCCGGAGGCGCCCGTCCGGGGCCCGGCCGCCGCCCGCCTCCGGTGAAGACCCCCGTCCCGGAGGCCCCGGGCCGCTGAAACCGGGGCCCGGCGCCCCGCCTCCGGCCTCCGTTCCGGGAGGGATGGGATCCCCCGCTTGCCCCCCCGTCTCCGGGTTCGTATGATCCCCGGCCATGGACGACGGCGGGCGGCGGCGCGCGAACGTGGAGCTGAAGGCCCGGTACCCGGACCGGGCGCGGGCCCTGGAGGTCTGCGAGCACCTGGGGGCGCGCTACGTGCAGACCGAGGTGCAGACCGACACCTACTTCTCCCTGGGGGCCTACCGCCTGAAGCTCCGCGAGTCGTCCCTCGGGCTCCACTACCTGATCTGGTACGCCCGGCCCTCGCACCCGGAGGCCCGGAAGTCCATCTACCGCCTGCGCCCGGTCCCGGACCCGGAGGCCAAGCGGCGGATCCTCTCCCAGGCCATGGGGATCAAGCGGGTCGTCCGCAAGGAGCGGATCCTCTTCCTCTGGGAGGGGGTGAGGATCCACGTGGACCGCGTGGAGGGGCTCGGCGGCTTCCTGGAGTTCGAGGCCGTGGTGGAGGGGACGATGACGGAGAGGCGGGGCCGGGAGCGGATCGCCGAGCTGCGGCGGGCCTTCGAGATCCCGGAGGAGGACCTGGTGGCCGGGTCCTACTCCGATCTCCCGGCGGACGGGATCGCCAGCTCCTCCCCGGGGGCCTCCGGTCTCCCGGGTTCCTCCGGCTCCCTTCCCTGAGGCGGCGCTCCCCGGGGAGCGCGGGACCGGCGGGGGGGCGAGACGATCCCCCGGCGGGAGGCGGCGGGATCCTTCACCCGCCGCGGACGGTCCGCCCCGGCCCGAGCGGGTGCCGGGGGTACGGAAGATCCCGCCCCCGGATCACCAGTACCCCTCCAGGTGGATCCGGCCTTCCGGGTTCTTCGGGCTCCGCTCCGTGAAGCCGCGCTCCCCCAGGAGCTCGACGCAGGCCACGATCATGGAGGGGTTCCCGCAGAGGAAGACGTGGCAGGCGGCGGGATCGAAGGGCACCCCCGAGATCCGGGCCAGGCGTCCGTCCGCGAGCTGTTCCTGGAGGTACCCCGTCTCCCCGCGCCAGTCCGGGTCCTCGGTGCGGCGGGTGAGGGAGGGGATGTAGGTGAACCGCGGATGCCGGGCGGCGAGCGACTCGAGCTCGCTGCGGCAGCCCAGGTCCCAGGAGTAGCGGGCGCCGTGGGCCACCACCACGCGCCGGGTCTCCCCCTCCTCCAGCAGATCGCTGCGGAGCATGCTCATGTAGGGGGCCAGGCCGGTCCCGGTGCAGAGGAGATGCAGGTCCTGGTCGGGGGGGACCTCCCTCAGGGTGAAGAGCCCCGTGGCTTTGGGGCCCGGCCAGATCCGGTCCCCCCGGGCGAGCGCGAAGAGGCGCGGAGTCAGCTCTCCGGAACGCACGAGGGTCACGTAGAACTCCAGGTACCGGCCGGGCCGGGAGGAGGAGGCGATGGAGTAGGCCCGGCGCACCATCTTCACCCGCTTCCTCGGAGGTCCTCCGCCGGTTTCCTCCGGTCCCGACCCGACGACCCGGGGGGCGTCCGAAGGCAGGCCGAGGACGCAGTACTGGCCGGCCTCGAAGGGGAAGAGCTCGCCGTCCGGTTCCACCCGGAAGATCACGAGTCCCGGGGCCACCTCGGTCCGGGCGGTGACCGTCGCGTTCAGCTCCTCCCGGGGGTCTGCGGGCACGGGTCGTTCTCCTCGCCGTTCGGCGGACGGGGGGATGCCAGGGTACCGGCCTTCCGTTCCGGGCTCACGAAACGTGTCCAGGGGGGCGCCGTCCGGAAACCCTGCCGCGAACCGCTTCCCTCTTCCCCGCGGACCCGGATCCGCCGTCCCCCGGAAGGGGGCGGCGGCCAAGTCCACTCCCGTTCCGATTCCGGAATCCCGCGCTTTCCACCGTATAATCTCGCCTCCCCGGGGACGATCCGGCCTGCCGGCCCGCCCCGGGGAGCGATCTCCCATGCGCCGCGTGCTCCTCTTCATTCTCCTGGTCGCCGCCCTCGTCGCGGCGGAACGGGTCTTCCGGGGACCGGGGGGCGGCTCCGCGCCTCCCCTCCCGCCCCGGGAGGAGCCGGGAGAGGACGTTTCTCCGCGACCCGGGACGCCGGGCGCCGGGACACCGCCCGCCGCCGGCCCCGGGGAGCTCCGTCCCGGGACCGGGACCGAGGGCGTCGCCCCGCCGCGCCAGCCGGCCGGGGCGCCGGGAGGGGTCGTGCGGGGGCGGGTCCTGGACCGGGACACGGGCGAGCCGGTGCCGGGGGCCGTGGTGCGCGCCGCGGGCCGGCGGGGGGTCGGGACGAGGACGGACCGGGAGGGGGCCTGGCGGCTGGAGGGACTCCCCGCCGGCCGGGTCGTGCTGGAGATCCGGGGGGCCGAGTACATGGGGAAGTACGTCTCCCTGGTGGTCCCTCCCCGCGGCGGCGAGCGGGTCCGCGACGTGCTCCTCGTGCGCGGGGCCGTGGTGCGGGGAACGGTGAGGGATGCGGCCGGGGAACCCCTTGGGGGAGCCCGGGTGGAGGCCTGGGGGGGGTCGGGAGCGGAGGTGGAGACCGGCCCCCGGGGGACCTACGAGCTCCGGGGCGTCCCCGTGGGGCGCACGATCCGGATCCGGGCGCGCCTCGCCGGCTACGTTCCCGGCCAGTCCGGGGGACTCCGGCTGGAGAGCGGGGAGGAAGTGGAGGGGGTGGACATCGAGCTCGAGAAGGGGGCCCGGATCCGGGGCCGCGTCCTCCTCCCGGACGGGAGGCCCGCGGCGGGAGCGACGGTGACCCTCCGGCCCTTCGGGCGGGGGAGAACCGGGTTCTCGTTCCCCGCCGCCGCCTGTG
>JAOZQC010000142.1:7371-7713 GCA_029932425.1 Planctomycetota bacterium
CGGCCCCCGGGAAGTACCGGCTCGGGGCCCGGCTCGAGGGTTGGCTCGAGGCCCGCCGGGACCTCGAGATCCGGACGCCCGGGTCGGGCCTCGAGGACGTGGATCTCACCCTCGAGGCGGCGCTCGCCATACGGGGGACGGTCCGGGACGAGGCGGGGCACCCGCTGGCCGGCATCCGGGTCACGGCCCGGCCCGAGCGGGTCGGGCGGGGGGCCACGTGGGGGGGCGCGGTCTCGGACGCCGCGGGAGGGTTCGAGGTGGGCGGCCTCCGCCCGGGTACGTATCGCCTCGGCGCCCGCCCCCGGGCCGGGGGCCCGGCGGTGGTCCTCGAGGGAGTGGCCA
>JAOZQC010000143.1 GCA_029932425.1 Planctomycetota bacterium
TGCACGGGGTTGAAGAAGTGCGCGCCCGCCGTGAGCTCCGGCCGGGACGAGGCCTCCGCCAGGGCGGTGACGGGGAGGGAGGAGGTGTTGGTGGCGAGGATCGTGCCGGGCGCCGCGGACGCTCCCAGCCTCGCGAACAGATCGCGCTTCAGGTCGAGATCCTCGGGAACCGCCTCGATCACCAGGTCGGCGTCCGCGGCGGCGGCCACGCCCGCGGTGGTGGTCCGGATCCGCGCGAGGAGGGCGGCGGCCTCTTCCCCGGCGAGCTTCCCCCGGCCCACCCGGCGGGCCAGGCTGCCCCGGATCGCGGCCAGCCCGCCCTCCACCGCCTCCTCCGTGACGTCCGCGAGCGTGACCTCGACTCCCGCGGCGGCCGCGGCCTGGGCGATGCCCCGGCCCATGGTGCCCGCCCCCAGGACGAGCAGCCTCTCGATCCCGTGCATGGTTCTCCCTCCGGTCCGACCAGAGGGTAGCATGGGCCTCCATGGCGACCTACGAGACGGAGATCCGCGTGCGCTTCGGCGACATCGACCGGGCCGGGATCGTCTACTACCCCCGGATCTCCCATTACTGCCACGTGGCCCTGGAGGAGTTCTTCCGGGACCGGGTGGGCATCCCCTACCACGAGGTCATCGACGGGAGGAGGCTCGGCTTCCCCGCCGTGCACCTGGAAGCCGACTACCGGGAGCGGCTGGAGTTCGGGGAGAGGGCGCGGGTCCGGATCGACATCCTCCGCATCGGGCGCTCGTCCCACGTGACCCGGTACCGGATCCTCCGGGAGAAGACGGGAAACGTGTGCGTGGAGACGAGGATCACCACCGCCTGCGTGGACATGGAGACCTTCCGTCCCGTGCCGCTCCCGGACGACATCCGCGCCGTGCTCGAAGCCCACCTGGCCGACGAATCGACTTAGCCCGGGGCCCCCCCGCGGCGTATCCTGGCCGGAGTCTCCGCCGGGAGGACCGACCATGACCGACGCCGCCGACGCCGGACCCGATCCGAAGCTCGTGGAGCGCCTCGAGACGGTGAAGAGGACGCTCCGGTGTCCCCACTGCGACGAGCCCCTCACGAAGACGAACGCCCCTCCGAACCCCTTCTCGGGCTGGGAGTCCCCCTACCTCTACATCTGCCTGAACAACGCGTGCCCCTACTACGTCCGGAGCGAGGAGACCCTCGCCGCCCAGGGCGTCCCGGGGGGCGCGTACCGGTTCGTTTTCGACCCCCTCCGGGAGTGGTGCGGCCCCGTGGCCACGAAGACGCTGGGCACCCTTCGGGGCTGAGCCCTCCGCGGAGGCCGGCCCCGAACGCGGGTCCCCGCTCCTCGGGCGGCCGTCGCAGCGCGGTACCGCGGACACCTCCCGGGTCACCGCCTCGTCAGGTGGAACATCGCCGGCAGGCGTGAGTGTCTCGGTTTGCCCGGTGAAGGGCGCCGGCGCCCCTCCTGCCGTCCGGTCCGCGGTTCCATCCCTCCGGAGAGGGCGGCGCCCAGCGATCACGCCGGAGAGCCCCGGCGCCGCCCGGTCTCGAGGAAGAAGGAGCCGCGGAGGAGGCGGACGGGGTGCCCGGTTCCCGGGAAGGGGACGGAGGGGTCGCGAAGGTTGCAGTCCGCTCCCGCCTCCGTATGGAACCGCCGCCGGGGCGAGTCAGATGTACTGGCCGCCGTCCACCCGGATCACCTCCCCGGTGATGTGCCGGGCGAGGTCCGAGGCGAGGAAGACCACCACGTTCGCCACGTCCTCCGGGGCGCCCAGGCGGCCGAGCACCGTCTCCGAGAGAGAGGCCTGCTTCGCCTCCTCCGGCATGGAGGCGACCATGTCGGTCTCGATGAGGCCGGGCGCCACCGCGTTCACCGTGACCTGCGAGCGGCCCAGCTCCCGCGCCATCGACTTCGTGAGCCCGATGATCCCCGCCTTGGCCGCCGCGTAGTTCGACTGGCCGAACTTCCCCCGCAGGCCGTTGATGGAGGTGATGTGGATCACCCGCCCGCTCTTCTGTTCCCGGAAGATGGGGGCCGCCGCCCGGCAGTAGTTGAAGTACCCCTTCAGGTTCGTGGCGATCACCACGTCCCACTTCTCCTCGTCCATCTTCCAGATCACGCCGTCCCGGTTGATGCCGGCGTTGCAGACCAGGATGTCCAGGCGGCCGAAGGTCTCCCGGACCTCCGCCACCACCTCCTGGGCGCGGGCGAAGTCCGCCACGTCCGCCTGGAGGGCGAGGCCCCTCCGGCCCGCGGCCTCGACGTCGGCCACCACCTTCCGCGCCTCCTCGTCGTGGCGGCGGTAGTTCACGGCCACGTCGACCCCCGCGCGGCCGAGAGCCCGGGCGATGGCGGCGCCGATTCCCAGGCTCCCTCCCGTGACCATGGCCGCCTTTCCCTCGAGTCCGAAGCTCACGAAAACACCTCCTTCTCAGCCCGCTTTCCCCGGGAGCGCACGCGGGTCCCGCCGGATCCCGCCGCCCGCTCCCGACCTCGTCCCCCGCCTCCGACTCAGTGCATGACCACGATGTTGCGGATGCCCTCGCCCCGGCGGAGCCGGTCGAAGCCCTCGTTGATCTCCTCCAGGGAGACCCGGCTCGTGACCAGCGGCTCCACCCGGATCCTCCCCGCGGCCACCTCCTCGATGAGCGGCCGGTACTCCGCGGTGGGGCAGCCCAGACTCCCCACCACCTCCTGCTCGAAGAACATGATCTTGGCCGCGGCCAGGGTGACCTTCTCGGCGCAGTAGCCCACCACGCAGAGGCGCCCGCCCTTCGCCAGGCAGGAGAAGGCGGCCTCGATGGTGTCCTTCCGGCCGATGGCCTCGAAAGCCACGTCCGCGCCCCCGGCCAGGATCCCCTTCACCGTCTTGTCGAGGCGCTCCACGCCGGAGGGGTCCAGCACGTGGGCGGCCCCCAGGCTCCGCGCCGCCTCCCGGGCCGAGGGCCGGAGATCCACCGCCAGCACCTCGCCTCCCGCCGCCGCCGCGCACTGGACGATGTTGATGCCGATCCCGCCGCAGCCGATGACCAGGACCTTGTCGCCCTCCCTCACCCGGCCGCGGTTCTTCACCGCGTGGTAGGGCGTGGAGACGGCGTCGGCGATGACGCAGGCCGCCTCGAGGGGGATGGCCGCGGGCAGGGGGAGGACCTTCGCCGCGGGAGCGGTGACGAGCTCCGCGAAGCCTCCGTCCCGGCTGGAGCCGAAGAAGACCATGTTCTTGCAGAGGTTCTCCCGGCCGGACCGGCAGTACCGGCACTCCCCGCAGCCGTACACGGCGGGCAGGAGCACCGGGTCCCCCACGGCGAACCCCGCGGCGCCCGGCCCCAGCTCCTTCACGCGGCCCGAGATCTCGTGGCCGAGCACCAGGGGCGGCTCCTTCATGGTGGGGATCCCGTGGTCGGTGAACGAGAGATCGGTGTGGCAGATGCCGCAGGCCGCGATCTCCACCAGGATCTCTCCCTCCCCCGGCACCGGGTCCGGCAGGTCCGTGACCTCGAGGGGCTTTCCGGCACCCACGAAACGAGCTGCGCGCATGGAACCTCCTCCTTCCCGGCGATGGCGTGCGGCGGATCCGGAGGGGATCATAGAACGAACGGTCGATCGGGACAACAACGCCGGGCCGCGCCCCCCTCACTTCCGCCGGCGATCGAGGAAGCTCCTCATCCGGGCCTCCTTCTCCTCGTCATCGAAGAGGACCGCCTGGACCAGGCACTCCACCAGGTCCATGGTGGCGCCCGGGGCCTGGACCGCGGCGTTCACCGCGGCCTTGGCGAGCCGGACCGCCAGGGTCCCGTTGCGCGCGATCCTCTCCGCGAGCCGGCGCGCCTCCGCCAGGACCTCGCCGGTGGGCACGACGCGGTTCACCAGGCCGTACCGCAGGGCCGACCGGGCGTCGATCCGCTCCCCCGTGAGGATCATCTCCTTCGCGAAGCCCACGCCCGTCAGCGCGGCCAGGCGCCGCAGGCCCCCCGCGGCGGGGACGATGCCGAGACCGACCTCCGGGAGACCGAAGACGGCCCCCTCCCCCGCCACCCGGAGATCGCAGGCGATGGCCAGCTCCGTGCCGATGCCGAGGGCGTACCCCCGCACGGCGGCGATGACGGGATGGGGGAACTCCTCGAAACGCCGCGTCACCCGCTGGTTGATCCCGAGGAGCGCGTCCGCCTTCCGGCGTTCCCGGAGCTCGCCCACGTCGGCCCCCGCGGTGAAGCAGGAGGGATCGGTGGCGGCGAGGATGAGGACCGCCACGTCCTCCCGGGCCTCGAGCTCGTCCAGGGCGGCGTGGATCTCGCGGGTCATGGCGAGGGAGAGGGCGTTCTTCTTCTCCGGGCGGTCCAGCCACAGGACGGCGATCCTTCCCTCGACCTCGGTCTTCACGTGGGCCATGGTCACGCCTCCGGCAGGATGACGACCTTCCCGAACTGCCGGCGGGACTCCACGTACCGGTGGGCCTCCGCGACCTCCGAGAGGGGGAAGGTGCGGTCCACCACGGGCCGGAGGCGGCCCGCCGCCACGTGGGACACCACCTCCAGGACCTCGCCGTAGGAGCCCATGGTGGAGCCCAGGATGCTCACCTGCTTGAAGAAGACCACGCGGAGATCGCTCACCGCCCGGAACCCCGAGGTGGCGCCGCAGGTCACGATCTTCCCTCCCCGGGCCACGGACCGGAGGCTCCCCTCCCAGGTGGCCTCCCCCGTGTGCTCGAAGACGATGTCCGCGCCGCGCTTCCCGGTGAGGGCGCGCACCTCGCGGGCGAAGTCCCGCTTCGTGTAGTCGATGAGGTGGTCGGCGCCCAGCTCCGCCGCCTTGGCGAGCTTCTCCTCGGTGGAGGCGGTGGTGATCACCTCGGCGCCGAAGAGCTTGGCGATCTGGATCGCCGCCGATCCCACGCCCGACCCCCCGGCGTGGACGAGGACCACGTCGCCGGGCTTCACCCCGCCGCGGGTGACGAGCATGTGCCAGGCGGTGAGGAAGACCAGCGGCACGGCCGCCGCCGCCACGAAGTCGAGATTCCCGGGGAGGGGGATCAGGTTCACCCCGGGCACGGCCACGAATTCCGCGTTACCCCCGTCCCGGGTCTCGCCGAAGATGCCGTAGTCCCGGCAGAGGCTGTGCCGCCCCGAGAGGCACTCGAGGCAGCGGCCGCAGGAGAATCCCGGGGAGACGATCACCTTCGTCCCCGGCGGGAAGCCCTCCACCAGGTCCCCGGCCTCTTCCACCACCCCCGCGATGTCGCAGCCCGGGATGAGGGGAAGGGGGAAGGGGTGGCCCGGGACCCCCCTCCGGACCCAGAGATCCAGGTGGTTCAGGCCGCTCGCCTTCACCCGGACCAGCGCCTCGTCGGCGCGGATCTCCGGGGGATCGATCTCCTCCCCGCGCAGCACCTCGGGGCCACCGTGCTCGTGGATGCGGACACAGCGCATGGGTTCCTCCCGCGAATTCCGAGACCCTCACCGCGAAGTCGTGGAGTATAGGGGGCCCCGCCGCGGGGGCGGAGAAACGCGGTCGCCCCGCCCGCGGCGTTCGGATCCCCAGAGAACCGGAGCCGGAACCCGATGAGAACGCCCGCCGTCGCCGCCCTCCTCCTCCTCGCCCTCCTCGTCGCCGCCCCCGACGCCCCCGGGCGCCCGCGCCTGCGCGGTCGCTTCGCCGCCTTTCTCCCCGAGACGGACGTGAGCATGTACGGGGCGCGCGCCTTCCCCGGGGGCACCGTCTACCTCTGCGGCCGGGAGGGTTCCCTGGCCCGCTCCCGGGACGGGGGGAAGAGCTGGGACGTGAAGGAGGTCCGGCCGGACGCGGTCCTGCGCGTCATGTGCTGGATCGACGAGAACCGGGGGATCGTGGTGGCGCGCTCCCGCGGCCGGAACACCCTCTTCCTCACCCGCGACGGCGGGAACACCTTCTCCGCGGTGACGCTCGCCACCGAGGAGCCGGTGCGGGGCCTCGCCTTCCTCGACGCCCGAAACGGCTGGCTCGTGACGGGATCCGAGAAGACGGGGGACGGGGCCTGGTTCCGGACCACCGACGGCGGCCGGACCTGGGCCCGGCCGAAGAGCGTCGCCTACGGGATCCCGGGCCGGGCGCTCCTCGCGGTCACCGCCGTGGGCAAGACCCGGCTCTGGGCGGTGGGCGGCCGCGTGAAGGTCCACCTCGTGGGGCGGGCCGCGAACTCCCTCCTCTACCAGAAGAAGAAGGGGTCCGTCCTCCACTCCGACGACGGGGGACGGACCTGGGACACCCAGGACGCGGGGAACGCCGCGGACGTGTTCCTCACGGACGTGGAGTTCCTCGACGAGAAGGTGGGCTTCGTGGTGGGATCGCAGGGCTTCGCGGCCCGGACCACCGACGGCGGCCGGACCTGGAAGAAGCTCGCCACGGGGGTCACGGCGAAGCTCCGGGCGGTGGACGCCCTCTCCCCCGACGTCGCGTTCTGCGTGGGCGAGAAGGGCACGGCGCTGGTCACGAGCGACGGAGGCAAGACCTTCACGAAGCTGGCCACGGGCACGACGGCCGCGATCCACGACGTCTCCTTCGCGGACGAGAACCACGGCTTCGCGGTGGGCTCGAAGGGCACGATCCTCCGCTTCGTCCGCGACTGGTGAAACATCGCCGGCCGGCACGGATTGAACTTGGCTCGCTCCGCTCGCAACTTCGCTGATCTTTCGTAGCCGCCCCGGCGGGTCCACCGCCCACCCAGCCGCAGGAGGGGGGCGCAGAAGGTCGCGCCTCTCGCTTCGCTCGCGTCACGCCCTTTGCGCCTGTGCAGGAACCGGCTGGGTGGGCTCGAGAGGGTTCGGGGTGGACGGCCGGCCCGCGGAGGCTGAAGATGGGAGGCATGGCCCGGTTCGTCCCCAACGTCCGCTTCCACCTGGCGCTCATCTTCGCGCTCCACTGGGAGGTCTTCTGGCGGGAGTACCGCCGCTGGATCCGCCCCGTGGTCTTCGAGACCATTCGCAAGATCCTGGCCTGCCGCACCCCGGTCCTCGGCGGCCACGTCTACCTCTGCCCCTCCTGCGGTGAGATCAAGGTCGTCCCTCATTCGTGCAAGTCGCGCTCCTGTCCCGGCGGCGGGAAGCACGCCACCGACGTGTGGGCGGACAAGGTCCTCAACGACCTCCTCGACGTCCCCTACCACCACCTGATCCTGGCTCTCCCCTGGCAACTCCGGCCCACTTGCCTCATGAACCGCAAGGTCTGCTTCAACATCCTCTTCCAGGCCGCCCGGCTCTCGATCCAGGACTGGGCGATGAAGGTGAAGGGCATGCGGATGGGGCTCGTCCCGGTCCTTCACACCTTCGGCTCGGACCTCAAGTTCCATCCCCACGTTCACCTCCTCGTCACGGCAGGAGGCCTCTCCCTCGACGGGAAGACATGGATGGCCACCGATCCCCGGTTCCTCATGTTCCACGGGGGGCTCAAGAAGAGGTGGCGCTACCACGTGGTCCGCCTCCTCCGGGAGGCGCACCGGCAAGGGAAGCTCCGCTTTCCCTCCTCCGCCGCCTACCTGAAGCAGTTCCCCTGCTTCAGCGGGCTCCTCGCCAAGCTCTACCAGGTCACCTGGTACGCCCACATCGGCGCCGCCCTCCTCGACCCGCGGTTCACCGTCCGCTACATCGGGCGCTACACCAAGAGGGCGGTGCCGGCCGAGTACCGGATCACCCACTACGACGGGAAGGTGGTCCGCTTCGAGTGCAATGCCTGCGGAAACGTGGTGAGGATCCCTCTCCGCCGA
>JAOZQC010000144.1 GCA_029932425.1 Planctomycetota bacterium
CGTAGCAGAGGAAGAAGGAGAGGCACAGGACGAAGATCGTCTCCCCGAGCGCCGCCCGGTCCCCCTTTCGGATCAGGGCCAGGACGAGCACCAGGGGGAGGAAGAAGTAGAGCACGTAGAGCACGTGCATCAGGTCGGTGAGCGGCGGGCTCTCGATCTCCCGGAACCATCCCACCAGGTCGAACCCGAAGACGGCCCGGTCCCAGCGGATGAGCATCTCGTCGCGGGGGGTGGCGCCGCCCACCGCGGGCACGATGTAGTACATGCTCCAGAAGACGAGGGTGACGGTGACCACCGGGTACCAGAAGTGCACCGCCCGGACGAGCCGGTTCCCGGGCACCCTCGCCTCCGCGCGGGCCAGGGCCAGGATCATCGCCCCGAGGAGGAGGTAGCCTCCGGGGAGCCAGATCCCCGCCCGGTGCGAGAGGACGGCGGCCGGCGACAGGAGCACGAGCACGAGAAGGACCGCCAGGTGGAGGGCGTCCACCGAGGTGAGCACGGCGAGGCCGCGGCGCCGGACGGCGCCCGGAGGGGGTTCGCTTCCTTCCCGCATGACCGGGGGAAACTAGCAGCCCGGATCGGAGGGACCCAAGGGGAACCGGGGCGGAGGATCTCCCCCCGCGGGCGTTCCCGCCGGGGCGGGCCCGCGCCATTGCCGCCCTCTCCCGGCGGAGGTGGGATAGGATCGAGGGCCATGCGGGGCGGAACGGAGAGGATCCGGGCCGGGAGGTCCGCCGGGGCCGGCGCGCCCCTCCTCCGCCCGGGCCCGCGGGTCGTTCTCCTCGCGGCCGGCCTCCTGCTCGCCGGCGGTTGCCGCGGGGTCCCCCGGTCCCTGCCCCTCGCGGCGGTGGTCCCCCCCGGCACCGAGGACTTCGCGCTGGATCCCCTGCCCGTGCCGGACCGGGCGCGGCTGCGGGACCGCGTGATGCGGGTGGGCCGGGTGGCGGTGGTGGGAGTGCGCCCCGGGGAGCCCGCCGCCGCCGTGCTCGCGGAGGTCTTTCCGGACCGCGTGGCCCCCGGAGCCGCGGACACCGTGGTCCGGGTGCTCCCCGCGCCCGGCGAGCCGGAGTCGTTCCGGCTCCGCGTCGGGGCGGGGACGATCCTCCTCGCGGGGGCGGACGAGGCGGGGAGGCGGTGGGCGGCGGAGACCCTGCGCCAGCTCCGGGTGCGGGCGCGGGGCGCGTGGTGGATCCGGGAGGGGGAGATCCGCGACCGTCCCGGGTTCCCCCTGCGGGGCGGCAAGCGGCCCCTCCTCTTCGAGGCGCGCTACCGGGCGAACCTCTCCTACGAGAAAGGGCTGGACGACCCCCGCTTCCTGGCGGCGGGGCGGACCCGTTTCGTGCCGGTGCTCTCCCCCGGCGGGGAGCTCGACGCCACGGAGGAAGGGGTGGCCCGGGCCGAGCGGTTCTTCCGGAGGTGGCACGCCCGGGGGGCCCGGCGGTTCGCGATCGAGTTCGACGACGTCCCCTTCGGCCTGACGCCGGAGACCCGGGACCGCTTCGGCGGCTACCCGCGGGCGATCGCGCACTACCTTCGCGAGTGCCGGACGCGGCTCCGGCGGATCGATCCCGGTGCCGTCCTCTACTGGCTGCCGCAGACCTACTGGTCGCACCATCCGCTCCTCCCCCGCTTCGCCCGGGACGTGGGGCGGGAGGGCGGCCTGCCCCCGGACCTCGGCCTCGTGCTCACGGGACCGGAGGTGGTGAGCCGGCGGATCCGGGCGGAGGACCTGGAGCGCGTCCGGCGTGCCTTCGGCCTCACCCGGAAGGTCCTCCTCTACGACAACCGGGGCCGCGAGGGGGACCACGGTCCGCTCCGGGGGCGCGGGGCGGCGCTCCCGCGGGTGGTGGAGGGGATCGTCGGCGAGAGGGGGGAGGTGCTGAACCGGATCACGCGGCTGGACTACGCCTGGAACCCCCGGGCCTACGACCCGGACCGATCCCTTCTCTTGGCCTGCCGGGAGATCGTGGGACCCGCCGCCGCGCCCGCCCTGGCGGAGCTGGCGGACGGCGCCGGGCGGCTCCCCGCCCTCCGGGCCCACCACCTCTACCGGGAGGTGCGGCGCCGGGCCGCGCCGCCGCCGCGGGCCCCCGTCTCCGTGGATCGTTATCTCCCCCGCGTGTGGGCGAGCTTGGCCCGGAAGGTCGATATTGACTCCGCTTCTCAGGATCACTAACCTCCGTTCTCCATCCGGCGTGCCGGCGGTGGCGCAGGGTCCGACAGGGCGTCGACCCCCTGCGGCACGATGACGGGGAGCCGCCCCGCCCGGGGCGGCGGGATCCGCCGGAAACCGCGCGTCCGGAGGAGGAAGGCGGGCCGGACGGCGCATCCCGCGGAACCGGCGCCGGGAGCCGGCGGGCTTCGGGACGGCGGGTCGGCCCGGCGGAACCCGGGGCGGGAAGAACACCATGGATCTCGAAGGGAAGTGCGCGCTCGTGACGGGGGGGACCCGGGGGATCGGGAAGGCCGTCTCCCTGGCCCTGGCGGAGGCCGGGGCGGACGTGGCCCGCGTGGTTCTCTTCCTCTGCTCCGATCTCGCCGCCATGATTCACGGGCAGACGATCATCGTGGACGGCGGGACGTCCATCACCGTGTGAGGTGCGTCATGGCGGATCCGGATCGGTCCTTTCACGAGGCCCGGGGCGCCCGGTTCTCCCCCTTCGAGGGCCGGGAGATGCCGGAGAGCTACGGCGACCCGGAGGCGGAGTACCGGGCGCTCTGCGAGGGAGCGGGGGTCCTGGACCGCTCGTCCCGCGCGCGGATCGAGGTCTCGGGGACGGACCGGACCTCGTTCCTGCACGGCCTGCTCTCGAACGACGTGGCCCGCCTCCGGGAGGGGGAGGGGATGTACGCCCTCCTGCTCACCCCGAGGGGGATGCTCGTCTCCGATCTCCTCCTCTACCACCTCGGAGATCGGTTTCTCCTCGACGTTCCCCCGGAGCGGGGGGAGGCGGTGGCGGGGAAGCTCGACATGTTCGTCCTCTCCTCGGACGTGACGGTGAGCCCCGGGGGGGGAGACCGCGGCCTCTTGACGCTCGCGGGGCCGGGGGCGGGGAGACTGCTGGAGGCGGTGGGCCTCTCTCCGCCGGGGGAGCGCTACGGATGCGCGCGGGGAGACGTCGGCGGCCGGCCGGTGGTCCTCGGCCGTCACGATCACCTGGGGGTGGACGGCTTCGATCTCCACCTGCCCGCGGGGGCGACGGGGGAGGTCTTCGCCGCGCTCTGCGACGCGGGTGCGGTGCCGGTGGGGTGGCGGGCGGCGGAGACGGTCCGCATCCTCCGGGGTGTGCCGAGGTACGGGGCGGAGCTCCGGGAGGGTCTCCTGCCGCCGGAGGTGGGGTTCCTCGTGGAGCGGGCCATCTCCTACACGAAGGGCTGCTACCTGGGACAGGAGACCATCGCGAGGGTGAAGACCCACGGCCGGGTGAACCGGGAGCTCCGGAGGTTGGTCTTCCAGGGGGGGCGGATCCTGGGGCCGGGCGCGCTCCTCACCCGGGAGGGGGCGAAGGCGGGGGTGGTGACGTCGGCCTGCCTGCCGCCGGACCGGGATCGGGCGGTGGGGCTGGGCTTCGTCTCCCGGAAGCTCCTGGAGGCGGGGATGGAGCTGGACGCGGAGGTGCCGGGGGGGACGGTGCGCGCGACGGTGGCGGAGTGAAGGCTACAAATCGTCCCGCCTCCGTATGGTTCCTTCAGTCGGCGGGGCGGACGCAGCGGAAGCCGATGTTGTCGAACTTGTCCTTCGGGTTCGCGTAGAGGTGGCGGTCGCAGCGGAGGAAGACGGGGGGGTCCGCCCAGGAGCCCCCGCGGATGACCTTCATGTCGATCTCGATGCGGTCCCAGTCCCGGGTCCATTCCCAGACGTTGCCGGCCAGGTCGCAGACCCCGAACACCGAGCGGTTCTCGGGGTACCGGTCCACGGGCGTGACCAGGTCCACGCCGTCCACGTGGCCGTAGTTGGCATGGTTCTCGTCGATCTCGTTTCCCCAGGGGTAGATGCGGCCCTCGAACCCCCGGGCCGCCTTCTCCCACTGGTCGGAGGTGGGGAGGCTCTTGCCCGCCCAGGTGGCGTACTTGTCCGCGTCGTACCACGAGACGCCCACCACCGGGGCGCGGGGGTCCTTCAGGCGCTGCTCGCTCCAGAACTTCGGCGCGCGGTACCCGGTGTTGTCGATGAACTTCGCGTAGTCCGCGTTCGTGACCGGGTAGATGTCGATGTAGAAGGGATCCAGGGGCTTCCGTTCCCCGTCCGCGCCGGAGATGAACTCCCCCTCGGGGACCAGCACCATGCCCTCGATGACGGCGATGGCCTCCTGGGGGGATCGGTCGGTGCCCGTCTCTGCGAGCTCGCTCTCCACCTGGCGGAAGACCTGGGCCCGCTCGTCGGGACCCAGCATCCCGAGCTTCTCCTCGATCTCCTCCAGCCGGTCCTCGATGACGTCCCAGTCCGTCTCGCCGGTCCGGGCGCGGTACCGCTCGAACATCGTCTTCGCCTTGGCGAGGTAGAGGTTCTCCCGGTCCTCCTTCTGGAAGGCCAGTTCGAACAGCAGGATCCCGAGGTAGTAGCACTCGGGGTCCTCGTCGGGGTCCACGGTGGTGAAGTACTTCTCGAGGATCTCGAGGGCCTCGTCCTCATTGAGGTCGGAGGCCTTCGGGTGGACGTAGTCCACGTACTTCTGCCACACGAACTCCTTGATTCTTTGCACCTTCTCCTTCATACGCTCTCGGCATTTCGCCCTTTAGCGACGTAAACCGCGTACCTTAGCGGTGGGCCCTGGGCCGGACAACGAATTTCCCCCGAGGAGGGGACCATGGCCATCCGATGCCCGAGATGCGGCCGCGAGTACGACGTCACCCTCTTCTCCTTCGGCGCCACCGTCCGCTGCGAGTGCGGCGCCGTGGTTTCCGCCCTGGAACCGCACCGGGCGCCGGGACCCGAGACGCCCGGAGCCTCGCCCGTCCCCGACCTCGCCGATCCCCGCGCGCGCCGGGGCGTGGAGGAGATCGCCCGGGGCGCCGACCGCATCGCCGACATGATCCTCGCCGGCGACTGGCCGGACGTGGACGTGGAGATCGCCATCGCCCGTCTCCGCGACCAGGCCGAGGAGCTGTTTCCCGGCCGGGGCTGGTTCTTCGACCTCGTCTACGAGGCGCGCTTCCGGCGGCTCCGGGAGCAGTGGGGATCGCACCGCCGCGGAGAGGGGCGTCAACGCCGCGGCGGATAGGTGAGATCCAACCGGGCCCGGATCTTCCGCGCGTAGCTCTCCACCGTGTCCTCCTCCTCGTGGGGGATCTCCAGGATCTCCCCCAGCTCCATGAGGAGGGCCTCGTCCTTCTCCAGGTGAAGCCGGTACCGGGCGGCGTAGGTCCGGAAGAGGCGGAGGAAGATCCACCGCGCGAGCCCGGTGCAGGAGCGGTAGAGGAGGAAGCCCACCAGCGCCATGGTGAGGAGGGTAAGGACGAGGTAGAAGCCGAGGTTCCGGCCGGGCTGAGCGCGCTCCGCGAGCAGGGCGTAGATCTGGAGCGAGGAGCCGATGAGGACGCAGAGGAAGCCGAGGATGGCCTCCAGCCGCTGCGCCACGAAGTGCTTGAAGGTCTTCAGCCGGTCGACCTTGACGTTCAGGAGCTCCCGCATCATGGTGCGCGGGCTCTTCACGATCACCGCGAGCATGATGAAGAACACCCCGAGGATGTCGAGGCACAGGCCGACGATGGCGAGGTTGCCGCTCATCTTCCCTCCCCTCCTCCCACCGCCTTTCCCGGCCCGGGGCGCCGCCCGCCGCCGGGCCCCGCCGATCCCGATCCGCTACCGGTCGTTCTCGAGCGCACGGTACTTCCTCAGGTACTTCAGCGCCAGCCCGAAGTCCTTCGGGACGGGGGAGGCGATGACCAGCTCCTCCCCCGTGACGGGATGCGCCAGGCGGACCTCCCGGGCGTGCAGGGAGAGCCGCGCGAGGAGCGGCCGCTCGGGCCGGTCCCGTTTCTTCTTGTAGCCCGGTTTCAGGCGCGAGAGCAAGAGCTCCTCGTCCCCCCCGTAGGCGGGGTCCACGAGGAGCGGATAGCCGAGATGGGAAAGGCTCGCCCGGATCTGGTGCGTCCGCCCCGTCCGCGGCCGGACCTCCAGCAGGGCGTACCCCCGGAACGACTCGGCCCGGCGCCACTCCGTGACCGACCGCCTCCCCCGCCGGCCCCCCACCTTCACGAAGCCCGGCCGGGAGGGGTCCTCCCCCAGGTCCACCTCGATCTCGCCCTGCTCCTCGGGAGGCGTGCCCTTCACCAGGGCGAGATAGGTCTTCTCGATCTCCCGATCCCTGAAGCCCCGGGAGAGGGCCCGGGCCGCTTCGCGGGAGACGGCGAAGAGGAGCACTCCGCTCGTCTCCTTGTCGATGCGGTGGACGACCCGGGGCCTGGGCGCTTCCGGGTCCGCCTCCCGGAGGAGCCGCCAGACCACCACCAGGGCGGAGTCGTCGTCCGTCCAGCGCTCGCGGATGCTCGCCAGGCCGGGCGGCTTGTCGAGCGCCACGAGATGGGGGTCGCGGAAGAGGAGGGCGGGCCGGATCACGCCGCCAGATTCGCACGGGGCGGCGGGCCCGCCAAAGAGGAACCCGCGGATGAAACATCGATGACAGGCACGGCTTTTTCACTTCTCGCCCGGAAGGGACGAGAACCCCTCGTCCCCGCGGGCGGAGCAACGGTCCCCGAATGCCGCCGGGATTTCCGGAGGAGCCCGTATCATGCCGGGGCCCGGCGCCGCCGGGCGGGAGCGGCATGACCGACGACGAACAGAGGTTAGTCAGGGCTCTCCGGAGGCTCGGGAGGCGCCGGCTCGGGGTCCGGCTTCTCCGGTGGTCCGGCCCCGTCCTCCTCCTGGCCTCCCTCGTGCTCCTCGTCCTCTTCTCCCTCCGGGCTCTCGTCCTGCGCGAGGGGGGTGCGGACCTCCTCCCGCTGCCGGGAGGGGAGATGCTCGCCTTCGCGGGGCTCGTCCTCCTCCTGCCGCTCCTCCTCCTGGGGCTGGCGCTCTTCCTGGGGGCCCCCGGACCGCCGGCCGTGGCGCGGGAGCTGGACCGCCGCCTCCGGCTCTCCGACCTCCTGGCCGCGGGCCTCACCGCCCGCGGCGCCTCCGGCGTCTTCGCGCGGGAGACGGTACGCCGGGCCGCGGCCCGGCTCGCCGCCGCGGAACCGGAGCGTCTCTATCCCGCCCGGCCTCTCGTGAGGCGGAACATCGTCCTCCTGGTGCTCGCCCTCGCCGCTCTCTACCTGGCCGGCCTTCCGCCCGGCGGGGGGTGGATCCCCCTCGTCCGGACCGCCTCCCGGACCGCGCCCGGGACCGGAGGGGAGCCCGCGCGGAAGGGTCCCGGGGCGCGGGAGACCTCCCCCCCGGGAGGTCGGCCGGACCGGGAGAGGAAGCCCGGCGGAGAGAAGCCGCCTTCCGGAGAGCCGACCCCGGACCGGTTCCGCCTCCGCGTGGTGCCCATGAAGGAGGAGTACGGTCCCCTGGACCCCGTGACGCTCTTCGTGGTGGGGGAGCCGGCGGGGAAGATGACGCGGGAGCATACGGGGCCGGTCACCCTCCTCGTGGACGGGCGGCCCGCGCCCGCGGGGGCCGCGCTCACCGTCCGTCCCGGGAAAGGAGGCCTGCTCGTGGTCCGGGGCCGGGCGGTGAAGGCGGCGGCGCCG
>JAOZQC010000145.1 GCA_029932425.1 Planctomycetota bacterium
GGAAGAAGTCCGGAGGATCGCGCCAGCGGTGGAGCCGCCTTGACCGGAGGGCGACAGCGGCGCCGGCGCCGAAAGGGGCGGAAACCGCAAGGGTCACGAATCACTCACGCCTCCGTATGCAACCTACTTGCGGAGGGCCTCGATCCGTTCCTCGAGGTCGATGATCCGCCGCGGGAGGTCGGGGACCTCCCGGTCCCAGCCCAGGTCCAGCGCCCGGCGGGCGTTGAGGAGGGCCTCTTCCAGGCGGACGAGGACCCGCTTCCGATCCCGTTCCTTCGCGGCCAGCTCCTCCAGGGCCAGGGCCGCGTTGTAGTAGGCGATGGCCGTGCCCAGGATGCGGATCGCCCGGTCCGCGAGACGGAGCGCCGCCTCCGGGCGTCTCTGGAGCAGGCGGGCGTTCGCCGCCTTCGCCAGGGTCGTGCTGCCGAGCTCCCCGGGCGTGAGCCGGATCACGTCCCGGTAGAGCGCCACGAGCTCCTCCGCCTTCCGGACGGCGGCGTCCGCGTGACGGTCCCGCTCCGCGAGGAGGGCGGCCCGCTCCGTGGGGAGCACCTTCTTCGCGGCCCGGTGGGCCTCCCACGCCCGGTCCAGCTCCTCCGCCGCCTCGAAGGCCAGGCTCCGGGGAGTCCGCGCCACCCGGGCCGTGGCCGCCCACAGCGCGCCGTCGCTCCGCCAGTCGAAGCACCGGGCGAAGGTCAGGACCAGGAAGCACGCGAGCACCGCCCAGGAGAGCCGGGACCGGGAGAGCAGGCATCCCCCGGCCACCGCCACCCCCACCAGGGGGACGTAGAGGAACCGCTCCGCGGTGGGGATCCCGATGGGCCGGACGAGGTTGCTGGCGGGGAGCAGGGCGGCGAGGAACCAGAGGGCCATGAACCGGGTGGGGCGGCCCCCGGCCCGGCAGGCCAGGGCCAGGAGCAGGAGGACGACCAGGGAGACCGCGGCCCCCGGGTCCAGCGCGGGGGTGGCGGGCACGTGGTAGTCGACCACCAGGCTCACGGGGAAGACGATCCGGTGCACGTAGAGGAGGAACCCCTTCGACATGGTGAGGAGGTTGGCCCCGTAGCTCCCGCCCCAGAAATGGGGCAGGTGGCCGAAGCCGCCCGGCCGCCCTCCCGCGATGAAGAGGTACCAGAGCGCCACGTAGGCCAGGACGACGCCGGCGTAGATCCCGATCCAGCGCCGCCTCGCCCGCGGGTCTCCGGCCGCGTCCCCCCCCGCCGCGGCCCTCCCCCGGAACCGGTCCGAGAGCCAGGCGAGGGCCGGGAACACCACGGCCTCCTCCTTCGCCAGCAGGGCCAGGACCAGGACGCCGAGGGCCGGGAGCCTCCGCCCGTCGAGGTGGAGAAGGAGCGCGAGGAGGAGGAGGACGAGGACCATCACGTCGCCCCGGCTGGTGATCCAGGCCACGGCCTCCGTGTTCACGGGGTGGAGCGCGAAGACGAGGGCCCCGGCCGCGGCGGCGCCGGGCCGGTCCGGGAGGAGCCGCCGGATCAGGGAGAAGACGAGGAGCGCGGCCGCCACGTGGTAGAGGAGGTTCCGGAGATGGAAGAACCAGGGGCGCCCGCCGGAGATCGCCCAGTCGATCGCGAAGTCGAGGGTCCGGAGCGGCCGGTAGATGCCCTCCGTGCCCACGGAGGCGAGGGTGGCGGGGTCCGTGAAGTAGCGGGCGGCGTTCCGCAGGGAGAGCTCGTGGACGGCGGGGTTCTTCTCCACGAAGCGGTGGTCGTCGTAGGTGAAACCGCCCGCGAGGGAGGGGAGGTAGGCGAGGAAGGCCAGGGCGGCGACGGCGAGGCGCGCGCGCCGGGGCGGCAGGGAAAAGGGGGACCCGGCCATGGCGCGGGACCGTATCAGAGGGCGGGAAACGCCGGAAAGGGAATTCGCCGGTGCCGGGATGCGTCTAGGATAGGGGAGGTTCCGGGCGGTGGAGCCGGGAGGGGGGCTCCCATTCCCCAGGGAAAGCGACGAACATGACTGAAGCGATCTTCATCAAGCGGAAGAGCCGGTGGCCCCGGAGGGGGATCTACCTTCTCCTCTTCCTTTTCGGGCTCTACGTGCTGTTCGGAATCGCCTTCTTCTGGCCTCACGAGGGCTCCGTGGACCATCTCGAGGAGCTCCTGCCGAGCAGCGTCTCCTACTTCGTGCACTGCACCTTCGGGGACCTGCGGAAGAGCCCGGTCTTCCGGAAGCACGTCCTGGAGAGTCCCCTCCGGCCGCGGGCCGAGGAATCCCTGGGCCTCGCGGAGTACCTCTACCCGGTGATCCGGGACCTGGAGCAGAGGATCAACGAGTCCGTGCCGGGGATCCTCGGGAAGTTCTCCCTCCTCGACGACCTGGCGGGCCGGGAGGTGGTGATCGCGGGCAACTTCACGGGCGCCGGGGGGACGGTGGGGGACCGCGTCAAGAACTCCCCCTTCGTGGTGCTCACGCGCATCTCGTTCAAGGCGCGCTTCATGTCCGTGCTGAAGTACGGCTTCGTCCGCGAGCGGATCCCGGGCCTCACCGCGCACCGGGACTTCTACGAGTACGAGCTGCCCGAGGGGGCCTACGAGCCGGGGGCCCCGGAGAACGCCCGGTACCGCTTCTTCGCCCGCTTCAAGGACGTGCTCGCGGTGTCCAACGACCGCAAGCTCATGGAGGCGGTGGTCCACTTCGGCACCGCCCGCGGCCACTCCGAGGAGAAGCTCCCCCGCGACTACTACTTCTACTGGGACGTGCGCCGCCCCCCCGCGGACCCCGGGGTGCACGCCTGGTTCCGGATCCGGGAGATCGACCAGGAGCTCGGCAACGCCTTCGAGGAGCCCGGAGAGGAGCGGTCGGGCCGGCTCCAGGACTTCGTCCGGGCACTGTTCCCGGTGTTCTACACCCGGACCCTCACCCTGAACGTGGGCGTGCAGGGCGAGGACACCCTGCCGATCACGGGTTCGATCCGCCTGCGGAAGGAGTTCCCCCGGCCCCTGGCCTGCATCGACGACTTCCACCACGTGCGCTGCGAATCCCTGCGCGGGCCGGTGGAGAAGCTGGCCGCGGAGATCCCCGCGGACGGCACCTTCGCCGCGGGCTGGCTCCGCATGAGCGTGCGCAACTTCGTGCTCACCTCCTACATGGCGGCGGGGCCCACGGTGCTGGCCGCGCTGTTCGGGCCGGGCGGGGGCGCGGAGGGCTCGAGCTGGGACCGGGACCGGGCGGCGAGCCAGCTCGGGGACTTCTTCGAGGAGGGGGTGGGGATCGCCATGGCCCGCCTGCCCGAGGTGGACGAGTTCGACCTCGACGACTACGACACGGAGGACCCGCTCCCCAAGGCCGCCGTCACCCTCTTCCTCGGGATCAAGCCGCAGCTCGAGCCCCGGGACCTCACGCTCTTCTTCGAGAGGAACCACGGGGAGTACGGCCTCCCGGAGCCGAAGAAGATCGAGACGAAGGCGGGCACGATCTACTCCTTCGGCCGGGCCGGGGATCACTCCCTGGCTCTCATCGAACCCGCCTTCGCGGTCTCCGGCCACCGATTCGTGTGGTCCACGAACGCGGGGGAGCTGCGGCGCGTGCTCGCCGCGCTGGCGGGCCGGGGCCGGACCCTGGCCGACGCCCCGGCCTTCCGGGCCGCCCTGGCGCAGGCCCACGAGAAGGGGAACCTCTTCCTCTTCGTGAGCGGGGAGAAGCTCCGCCCGTGGCTCCTGGACCAGCGCTGGGAATACGCCTGGGACGCCTCCGCCTTCGACCGGGAGGAGTACCGCAAGGAGGAGTTCCTCCGGATCAGCGAGCAGCACCCGGACTGGGACCGCAAGCGGGTGGCCAAGGAGCGCGACCGGCGGATGCAGCGCCGCCTCCGCCGCCAGCGAGAGGAGGACTTCCCCGCCGCCCTGCGCCGCTACCGCTCGCTGCTCTTCTGGGCCGAGCCCCTCGACTGGGCGGTCCTCTCCACGAACGTGGACGGCAACGACCCCGGCCAGTTCCTGGCCCTGAAGGGAGCGATCCGCCTCCGGCCGGTGAAGGAGGAAGACGGCGAGCCCACGCGGTAGGGGGCCTGGCCATCTCCCTCGCGGGCGCGGGCGCGCCCGGTCCGCGCCCCTTCCGGCGCGGGCCGCGAACGATCTCAGGCGATCCGGGCGATCCGTTCCACGAAGGCCCGGGCCCAGTCTGCGAGGGAGCGGTTCGGGGCGTGAAGGAGGTCCATCCGGGCCACGATCTCGGGGGCGTACTCGAAGCCGGACCGGGGAAGATGTCCCCCGCACCCCTCGTGGATGAGCCGGCCCAGGGCCTCCTTCGCACTCCTCTCGGAGCGGGGGTTCGGCCACTCGGCGAGCTTCCGGAACCGGCCCCCGGTGCCCTCCGAGATCCCCGCTGCGAAGCTCGTGGGATCGCAGAGGAGCCAGGCCTCCACGCTGGGCGCGGCCACGGCGGGAAGGAGACCGGGATCGCGCCCGCCGAGGAAGGTCTCGAGTGCCCGCGCCTTCCGGCGGTGAGTGACGGGCTTTCCTTCGATCTTGGCATCCGCCGCGACCACCACCAGGGCGCATTCGGAACGGATCGCGGGGTAGACGTCTCGGAGTCGCCTCCCGCGGCATCCCCGGATCTTCTCGATCCGGAGGAGCTCCACGGCGCCCGGTCCGGCGAGTTTCCCGATGGCGGGCCTCAGGAAGTCCACGAGCCGGATGTCCTCCGCGATGATCCCGAGGGAAACGGCCACGCTCAGGCCTCCGTGGCGGCGGCCACGGCGCCGTCGAGGACCCGGCGGACCTCCTTCTCGAAGAACAGGTTGTCGGGGTCCAATTCGAGCCGGCGGAAGCGTGTACCCCGGCGCTCGTTCCAGGTGCAGGTCACCAGGTTCTCGGGGAAGAGGTCGCAGACGTGGGTGGAGTGGGTGGTGAGGAGGAACTGCATCCCCTCGGGGCGGACCTCCACGGCGTCGCGGATGATACGGGCGATCAGGTCGAGCCGGGCCGGGTTGACCCCGTTCTCGGGCTCCTCGTAGACCACGAGGGAGGGGGGCTCGGGCGCCACCGCGATGCCGAGGATGCAGAGCAGGCGGAGCGTGCCCTCGGAGAGGAGCCGGACGGGGTATTCCGCCCCGTCCGCGGAGATGCTCACGATCTCGAGGATCCCCTCGCGCACGTCCACCCGGAGGTCCCGGATGCCGGGGACGATCTCCCCCAGGTTGCGGACGATCCCCCGGAGGGTCATCGGGTGGCTCTCCTGCAGGTAGTAGTAGTAGGGAGCGAGGAGCTCGCCGGAACGGCCCGGGCCCGGCGCGCTCTGGACGGCCGTGTCCGCGCGCATCCGGGTGGGCTCCACGTAATACACGCGCCAGGAGGCGATCTCCTTCGCCGCCGCCACCACGTGGGGGTGGTACACGGGGTCCGACAACTCCGACAGGAGGGTCCGGACCCGCCCGGTCTCGAAGTAGCGCGGGTGGCTCTGCCGCTCCACCCGGGCGATGAAGCGGTCGGCGCCCCCCACGCGCTTTCGTTCGATGAACGGGGCCCGGGCCCGCTCCTCCTTGGGCTCCAGGTCGCGGCGGAGGGCCCGGAGGGACTCGTCGGTGACGTAGAGATCCCCGCTCCGCGGGTGCAGGGTGATCCGGACCTCGTAGCGGAGGCGGGTCTCCGTCACCCGGGTGTACGCCGCCTTGGTGCCGGCGACCCGCTCCCGCTCTTCCAGGAGGGCGTTCACCTCGCTCACGATCCGGGGGTGGATCTCCATGTCCACCTGGACGGAGAAGCTGAGATCGTCCCCGCTCACGAGATGGGTGTACGCGTCCCTCCCGAACCCCGTCCTGGAGAAGAAGGCCTCGAGGGGTCGGCCCCGGTGTCCCCGGAAGGCTTCGCGCACGCTGTCCCGCAGGACCAGCCGCGAGAGAAGATCGACGAGGTCGAGCAGGTTGCTCTTCCCCGCCCCGTTCGGCCCGAACACCACGGTGAGGGGGGCCAGCTCGATCGAGCAGTCGGCGAGGGACTTGTATCCCCTGATGCGCATCCGGTGGATCATCTCGGGTACCGTCCATGGCCCGGGGCCGGGGAGAGCGGCGGTCCGTTGCGGCGATTGTATCCGGCGAGGGCCCCCGCCGGAAGGGCGCGGCCCGGTCCGAGCCCCCGGACGGGACGGGGAGGGACCGGGCGCCGAGGGAAACCCCGGGGCCGCGGGTGGGCCGGGGGGCCGGGAAACTTTGTTTGAAGGAGGGAGCCCGGGGGCTAGGATTCCCCGCTTGCCGGGGCCGGCCCCCGGCCCCGCCGGACCGTGCCGGGATGGCGGAATTGGCAGACGCGCTAGGTTGAGGGCCTAGTGAGCCTCATGGCTCATGTGGGTTCAAATCCCACTCCCGGCACCATTCCCCCTCCCGTGTCGGGAACCTCCGTCCGCGATAAAGCAGCGATGACCGGCACGGCTTTTTCACTTTTCCGAGACATCTCTGCCGGTCAGCGATGTTTCAGAAGCGGGTTTTGTCGCCGTCCGCCGTCCCGCCTCCGTGGTCTCCCGCGTTGATGCGGTGCGCGGGAAGGTCTATTCTCTGCGGATCGGCGCTTGCGGATTCCGGAGGGGACGATGAGAGATCCCGAGGGCATGTTTCCGGAGGGTACGGGTCGTCCGGACGGGGAGCTGGTGCTCCTGGGTCGTTACCGGGTTTTGGGGGAGCTGGGCCGGGGGGCGATGGGGACGGTGTACCTGGCGGAGGACGGGGAGCTTTCCGGCCGGCGGGTGGCGGTGAAGATGCCGTCGGCGGTGCTGGCGCGGAATCCGCGGGCGGTGTCGGACCTGAAGCGGGAGGCGACGACGGCGATGCGTCTGAGCCACCCGCACATCGTGACGCTGCGGGCGTTCGAGGCGTCTAACGAGGGCGTGTTCCTGGTGATGGACTACGTGGAGGGGAGGACGCTGGAGGAGATCCTGCTGGAGAAGGGGAAGCTCACGGAGGAGGAGGTGCGGGAGATCTTCCGCCCGCTGGCGGAGGCGCTGGACTACGCGCACGGGCGGAAAGTGGTGCACCGGGACGTGAAGCCGTCGAACATCTTGATCGAGAAGGATGGGACCCCGCTTCTCACGGACTTCGGGATCGCGCGGGAGATGAAGGACACGCTGACGCGGATGACGGGGAAGCTTTCTTCGGGGACGCTGCCGTACATGTCGCCAGAGCAGCTCCGGGGGAGCCCTCCCTCGCCCGCCCAGGACATCTACAGCCTGGCGGCGACGATGTACGAATGCCTGGTGGGCCACCCGCCGTTTCACCGGGGGCAGATCGAGTACCAGATCGTGAACGAGGATCCGGCGGCGCCCGAGGGGGAAGAGACCCCGCTGGCGCGATCGATCCTTCGGGGTCTTTCGAAGGATCCGGAGGACCGTCCGGGGACGTGCCGGGAGCTGGTGGAGGGGACGCCCGCGCTACGGGGAGGGAAGCGGGGGCGGAGGAGCGCGGAGTCCGGGGCCGGGCGCGGCGCGGCGCCGGGGGGAGGGGGGAGAGGCAGGCGGGTGCCGGCCGTGTGGGGGCTCCTGCTGATCCTGGCGGCGGCGGGGGCGCTCTTTCTGCTGCGTCCCTGGGCGGGGGGCGAGGGAAAGGGAACGGGGTCTTCTCCGGGAAGGCGGGCCGCAGCGCCGGGGAAGAGGGCGATCTCTCCGCCGGGGAAGAAGCCGCCGGCGTCGCCGGAGAAGG
>JAOZQC010000146.1:0-4664 GCA_029932425.1 Planctomycetota bacterium
GCCAGGATCTCCGTGGGGGCCATGATCGCGGCCTGGGCGCCGTGCGCCACCGCCACCAGGATCGCGTAGAGGGCCACGGCGGTCTTGCCCGAGCCCACGTCCCCCTGGAGCAGCCGGGTCATGGGCCGCGGGTCCGTGAGATCGGCGGTGATCTCCCGTACCGCCCGGTCCTGGGCGGCGGTGAACGCGAACGGGAAGCGGCGGCGGATCCGGCGGTCCAGCTCCCGGCCCACGCGAAACCGATGTCCCGTCTCCCCCCGGCGCACGCGGTGCCGGCGGAGGGCGAGGACCGCCTGGAAGAGGAAGAACTCGTCGTACTTCAGCCGCCGCTCGGCCTCGGGAAGCTCCGAGGGGTCCGGCGGGAAATGGATCCCGCGCACCGCCCGGTCCAGGGGCAAGAGCCCGCGCTCCTCGAGGATGCGCTCCGGGAGGTACTCGGGGAGGAGCCGCCCCGCCTCCTCCAGGGCGGTCCAGATCATGCGCCGCATGTGTCCGGCGCGGATCCCCCGGGTCAGGGCGTAGACGGGGACCACCCGCCCGGTATGGATCACCTCCTCCTTCTCCTCCTCGGAGAGGATCTCCACCTCCGCGTTGGCGATGCGGAGCCCCCGCCGGGAGGCGACCCGGCCGGTGACGATGACCTCCTGCCCCTCCTCGAACCGCCGCCGGCACCAGGGCTGGTTCCAGTAGTCGAGCTCCAGGACGCCCGTCTCGTCGCGGACGGTGACGGTGACCAGGGAGAGTCGTCCCCGCAGCCGCCGGAACGTCACGCCCGCCACCCGCCCTCCCACGGTGACGGTCTCCCCCTCCCTGACGTCGCCGATGGGCGTGAGACGGCTCCGGTCCTCGTGCCGCCGGGGGTAGTGATGGAGCAGGTCCTCCACGGTCCGGATGGAGAGGCGGGCGAGCCGGCGGGCGCGGAGCGGGCCGACCCCCTTCAGGTACTGGACGGGGGTATCCAGATCGATGGCCATGGAGACCGGATTCTGTGCGGGAATCGATGAGGTGCCGGATGCTACCATAACGCGCCGAGGGGATGCCGCCTCCGCGCGGCCGGAGAGCGACCTCGGGGTGGCGGAGGTCCCCCGCGGTGCAGGATCGGGAGGTCGTCATGTTCCGCCACGCCCCGCTCGCCGTCGTCCTTCTCTTCCCTCTCGCCCTTCCGCTCGCCGGCCGCGAGGATCCCCTCGCCCGGGCCCGCCGCGCGGTGGAGGAGGCGGAGGCCTCGCTCCGGGCGGTCCAGACGAAGCTGGACGCCGCCTACAAGGCGGTGGAGCAGGACCACGCCCTCGTCCGTTCCCCGGAGTGGCCCGCCAAGGCGTCCCCCTACCGCGTCGCCATCCTGGCGGAGGTGGAGCGGATCCGGAAGGACGCGAACCATTCCCCCCGGGAGGGCCTCCGGAGCGCCTTCGAGAAGGCGGGCTTCCTCTCCCCCCTCACCGCGGACCGCCTGGCCGCGGCCCTCGTCGACCCCCTGCGCAAGGCCGCCGCCGGGGAGGGGGCGGTGGACGCCGCCCGCCTCCTGGCGGACGCGGTGGAGAAGGTCCTGCCGGGGGAGGACGCCCGCGCCTGCTGGGAGAAGGCCTTCCTCGACCTGCCGGTGGTGGCGGAGTACGGGCAGGCCCGCGCCGCGCTGGACCGGGCCCGCGCCGAGCTCGCCGCCCTCGAGAAGGCGGCGAAGGGCCCCGCCGCGGAACCCGAGGGCATGGTGCACGTGCCCCGGGGCCGCTTCCGGTTCGGCCCCTGGACGGGCCTGGACTACGACCTCAAGCGGAACCGGGCGGAGCGCGTGCGCCTCGAGGGCTTCTACATCGACGTCCACGAGGTCACGAACGGCGAGTTCCGGGACTTCCTGGCGGGGCTCGGGAAGAAGGAGCAGGTGCGGGAGTGGCTCCCCACGGGCTTCCGCCTCCTGGAGGACGGGCGGCTGGTGCTGCCCGACGGGGGGGAGAAGCTGCCCGTCCGGAGCGTCTCCTACCAGGCGGCCCTCGCCTTCGCCCGGGCGAGGGGCTGCCGCCTCCCCACCGAGGCGGAATGGGAGAAGGCGGCCCGGGGCACGGACGGCCGCACCTATCCGTGGGGGAACGAGCTCCTGAAGGACGCCGCGAACTACCTGGGCCGCGGGGTGGGCGGCCCGGTGCCGGTGGGATCGAACCCGAAGGACCGGAGCCCTTACGGCGTGCTGGACATGGCGGGGAACGTCTCCGAGCTCACCTCCACCCTCGCGGGCCGGAAGCCGGCGAAGGGGAAGCTCAAGGCCACCGACGCCATCATCATCCGGGGGGGGAGCTACGCCGACGACGAGAAGAGCCTGAGCACCACCTACCGGTGGCAGATCCCGGCTCTCGGGGGAAAGAAGGACACGGTGGGCTTCCGCTGCGCCGTTTCCGAGAAGGAGTGGAAGCGGCGCCGGAGGTGAGCGGCGGCGGGGCCGGGCCCCGTCCCGGTCAGCGGTTCGCGAGGAACCGGATCACCACCGGCATCCGCTCCGGGCGGCGCCGGGCCGAGCCCGCCGGGGGCGTGGCCGGAGCGGGGGGGCCGCCCTCCCCCGCCCGCGCCTTCGCCGGCCCCCCGCGGGACACCAGCAGCACCGCGCCCTCCTTCTCCCCGAGGATCCCCCGCAGGTAGGCCAGCTCCCGCACGGTGAGACGGAGGTGCAGGGCCACGGGCTCCCCGCGGGCGTCCTGCTCCACCTCCTCCCGCGCGAGGCGCTCTCCCGCCGCCTGTCCCGGCGCGGTGGGCCGCGACCGGCACTCCCCGCCCTCCGAGCGGAGCCTCCCGAGCTCGGCGAGGACCACCCCGGCCGCGGCGTCCGGAGAAATGCCCCGCAGCCGGTACCGGAGGACGGTGGCCGCCCGCGGCGCCACCGGCGGCAGGGCCGTCTGCACCGCGCCCCCTTCCCCCTGCTTCGCCGCGGGGACCCGCCCCTCGCGCCATCCCCGGTTCCCGTCTTCCCGGGTCCGGGCGGCCTTCGCCTCGGCACGCGCGGGAGGGGCCGCCTTTCCCTTCGCGGGCCGGGCCTCGCTCTCCTCCGGGACCCGGCCGCCCGCCATCCCCAGGTCCTTCTCCTCCGCGGCCGGGGCGCGGGTGCCGTCCGCCGAGGCCACCTCGAGGGGAGCCGCGGGGGGGGTGGTCCCCCTCCGGGAACGCCCGGCCAGGTACACCGCGAGGAGGAGGGTCGCGGCCGCGGCGAGCGGGACCAGGAGGAAGACCCGCGGTCGCCTCCGGGCCGCGGGGAGCCGGGCCATGACGGCGGCGCGGAACCCTTCCGGCGCGGTCTCCCCGGGGATATCCCGGACGATCCCCACCACCGCCTCGAGCTCCCGCAGCTCCTCGCGAAGGTCCGGGCGGACGGCCAGGAGCTCCCGCAGCCGGGCCTCTTCCTCCGGCGGGAGCTCCCCGTCGAGAAGGGCGGAGAGCAGCTCTCTCTCCCCGGCACGGCTCATGCCTTCCCCTCCCTTTCCGTTCCCATGACCAGCGGGGAGAGCTCCCGGCGGAGCGCCTCCCGCGCCCGGTGCAGGCGGGACCGCACGGTCCCCACGGGGACCCCGGTGATCTCCGCGATCTCCTCGTAGGAGAGACCCTGCATGTCCCTCAGCACCACCACCTCCCGCGCCGCGGCCGGGAGCCGCTCGATCGCCCGGAGCGCCAGGCGATGCAGCTCCCGCCGCCCCAGCTCCTCCCCGGGAGGATCCGCGGCATCCGCGGGCTCCGGGGTCCGCTCCCCGTCCCGTCCCCGCGCGTCGAGGGAGACGGGCGGCCGGTTCTTGCGCGCCTTCCGCCTCCGAAGCTCGCTGCGCGCCTGGTTCAGGGCGATCGCGTAGAGCCAGGTCGAGAACCGGGCGCCGTCCCGGAAGGTGGCGAGCCGCGAGAAGGCCCGGAGGAACACCTCCTGGGCCAGGTCCCGGGCGTCCTCCCGGTGTCCCACGATCCGCCGGATCGTGGTGAGGATCCGGTCCTGGTACTTCCGGACCAGCCCGTCGAACGCCTCCGTCCGCCCGGCCAGGCACTCCCGGACGGCTTCCTCGTCCGACCCCGGATCGGCTCTCGGTCTCTCCGGCATTAGACTCCTTCTCCGCTCCCCGGTTCCCCGGGAACGGCGCTCCCGGGTCCAGGATAACCCGGGAGCCGTCCTTCGTGGATACGCCGGTCGCCCGGATCGGTTACACGGTCGCCGGCCGCCCTTCCCGGGCCCCGCCGCGGGAGGTCTCCCGGCCGCCCCCGTCTCTCCCGGGGGCGGGTCGGGACGGAGGTCCTCTCCCCGCCGGTGGCAGGGGCTTCCCCCTCCTCCGCCCGCGATGGTCCTCCTTCCCCCTTTCCCACCGGCCGGGAATCTGCTAGAGGAGGAGGCCGGGTCGGCGGTCTCCGCCGCCCGTATCCCGCCCTCCACGTTTCCCGGAAAGGAGGCCGAAATGGAACTGGTGGCGGCGGCCGGACTCCGGCACAACCTGAAGACGGCGATGAACGAGAAGGTCCCCGTGCGCGTGTACGTCCGGGGGGCGGGGGACCTCACGGGCCGGGTGGGGGGCATCGGAGAGGAATGCATCCTGCTCGCCGAGCTGGCGGGGCGGAGTGCTTCCGACGCCCTCGTCCGGATCGACGCGATCACCGCCGTGGAGCTCCGGGTCCGCGCGGAGTGAGCGTTCCGGCCCCCGCCCGGGACT
>JAOZQC010000146.1:4674-7622 GCA_029932425.1 Planctomycetota bacterium
ATCCGCCGTCCGGCGGTGATGGCGCCCTCGCATCCCGCGGAGCCCGGCCCCGGGGCGAAGGGGAAGGGGAGTCGAGGGCGGAGACCCGCGCGCCGGCGGTCGCTCACGGGGGGGAGGGCCCCGCCCCGTAGTCGTCGGTGAAGACGTAGTCGGGGCGGAGGCGCACGTTGAGGACGAGGGCCAGGGCCAGGGTGAGGGAGAGGAGGCTCGAGCCGCCGTAGGAGAGGAAGGGGAGCGTGAGTCCCGTGATCGGGGCCAGGCCCACCGTCATGCCGATGTTCACCGACGTCTGCACCAGGAGCAGGGTGAAGACCCCGGCCGTGAGGAGCTTTCCCGAGGGCTCCCGGGCGGAGATCGCCGTGTCCGCGGTGAAGGCGAGGAGGAGGACGTAGAGGAGGATCACGAAGAGGGAGCCCATGAAGCCCCACTCCTCCGCGATGACGGTGAAGATGAAGTCGGTCTCGTTGTAGGGCACCCGCTGGTCCCCCTCGCCCAGCCCCTTCCCGAAGAACCCTCCGCTCCCCACCGCGATCTCCGAGCGCACGAGGTGGTACGCCTCCGCGCTCGCCGCCGCGGGCTCGTCCCGGCCTGCCCCCAGGAAGACGAGGATCCGCTGGCGCTGGTAGTCCTTCAGGACCCCGAAGAAGACCACGGGGAGGAAGGCCAGGCCCATGAGGGCCACGAGGAGGAGGTGCCGGGCCCGCGCCCCCGCCACGAAGAGCATCACGAAGAGGACGGGGACGAAGAGGAGGGCCGTGCCCAGGTCCGGCTGCCGGAGGATCAGCGCCATGGGGACGAAGGCGATGGCGAACGGCCGCACGAGCCCCCGCAGCTTCTTGTAGTCGTCCCGCCAGCGGATGTAGCGGGCCAGGGCGATGACGAGGATCACCTTCATGAACTCCGAGGGCTGCAGGAGCATGAAGCGGAGATCGATCCAGCGGCGGGCGTGATTGATCACCGTTCCCCGCGCGAGCACCAGGAGGAGGAGCCCCACCCCCGCCCCGTAGATCGGCCAGGCGTGATGGAGGACGGCGCGGTAGGGCACCCGGAGGAGGACCACCAGGACGGCGGCGCAGAGCAGGTACCAGACGAGTTGCTTCTTCCAGAACGCCACGTAGCGTCCCGTGGCGGGGTCGTAGCCCGCGGAGTGGAGGAAGAGCAGCGAGAGCAGGGCGAGGACCCCGAGGACGGCGAGGATCCGTCCGTCCAGCCGCCGCCACTGGGGTTTCGATCCCGGCGTCACCGCTTCCCGTACTCCTCGAGGAACACCGCGGTCACCTCCCCCGCCGCGTCCGCGCCGTAGGAGGGGGTCTCGCGGAGATAGCAGGCGAACGCGATCCGGGGCGACTCCCGGGGCGCGTAGCCCGCGAACCAGGCCATGTGGAGCTTGCCCCCCGCCCGGATCTCCGCGGTCCCCGTCTTCCCCGCCGCGTGGAACCGGGCCAGCCCCGTCCTCCGGGCGGTGCCCCGCTCCACCACCGCCCGGAGCCCTTCCCGCACCGGTCCCAGCGCCGCCGCGGGGACCACGCGGGCCCCGGGTCCGCCCTCGCCGGGCACGAGGGTGGGCGTCACGAACCGCCCCCCGTTCCCCAGGATCGCCATGAACCGGGCCACCTGGATCGGCGTCACCATGACGGGTCCCTTGCCGAACCCCATCTGTCTCAGCTCCCCGACCTGGATCTTCGGGCTCCTCCAGTAGTCGGGCCGTTCCCGGTGCTTGCGCGCCTTCCAGGCGTCGTCGGGCACGAGCCCCGCCTCCTCCCCCGTCACGGGAAGCCCGGTCCGGGCCCCGAACCCGAGCCGCCGCGACCCCGTCACGAAGGCCTCGAGCCCCACGATCTCCGCCGCGCGGGCGAAGTACTTGTTGCAGGAGACCGCCAGCGCCTCCGGCAGGTCCACCCAGCCGTGGCTCCCGTGGCAGCCGACGCCGTGCCAGCGCTCCCTCCCGCAGAGAAACCGCTCGCCCGGATCGATCCGCCCCTCCAGGAGGGCCACGACCGCGGTCACCGCCTTGTACACGGAGCCCGGAACGGCGGACGAGACGGCGAGGAAGGGGTGGTCCGGGGACAGGGGAGGCCAGGAGGCGAGGACCCGGACCTCCCCCCTCTCCACGTCGAGCGCCGCGAAGGCCCCTCCCTTCGCGCCGTGCCGCCCGCAGGCCTCCCGGAGCGCCTCCGTCATCCTCTTCTGCAGCCCGAGGTCCAGCGTGAGGCGGACCGTCTCCCCGTCCCTGGGAGGCCGCTCCTCGAGCACCTCCTTCACCCGGCCCCGCCGGTCCCTCTCCACCAGGCGGTACCCGTCCCGGGCCGCCAGCCGCGCCTCGAAGGCGCGCTCCACCCCGGACCGGCCCACGCGCATCCGCCAGATCTCCGACCAGGAACGGCCCCGGGCGCGGTAGCGATCCGCCTCCTCCCGGAACACCGGCCCCACCCGGCCCAGGATCCCCGCCAGCGCCTCCCCGCCCGCCCGCACCCGCCGGTAGGTGGGCCTCACCTGGAACCCGTGGTACCGGTCCGGATCGAGGAGGACGGCCTTCACCGCGGCCGCGGGCGCGTCCGCCGCCAGGAGCCACTCCCGGCGGAGCAGGACCTTCACCACGTCGGAGCGCCGGACCCGGTGGTACCGGCGCCGGCGCCTCTCCACCTCCGCGGTCACCTCCTTCCGGTACCGGTCGTGGACCGCCCGCACCGCCTCCCGGAACTCCGCCGCCGAGAGCCCCAGGAGGCCGGGCAGGGCGGAGGCGTCGGGGACCGTCCCGGGCACGAACCGCCGGCCCCCGCAGGTCCGGCAGCGGGAGGGTCTCCGGCCGGGCGCCGACCAGACCGGCCGCCCGCAGCGGGCGCACCGGAACTGCCGCTCGGAGAGCCGGTCGAGACGCAGGAAGATGTCCATCTGCAGCCGGTCCTCCGCCAGCAAACCCTCGTCCTTGAGCCAGCGGTCCAGCGTGA
>JAOZQC010000147.1:0-3738 GCA_029932425.1 Planctomycetota bacterium
CATCTTTGAGCCGGGGCAGATCGGGCTCCTCGCCGTCGATCACCCCGTCTCCCCGGAAAACCCGTCTCAGGTTGCCGAGGAATCTCGGAAGGTCTTCGAGGGTGACGAAGCAAAGGAGATCATCCCCCCCGCAGTACACGAGCTGACCGGTGTGCCACCTCTCGACGAGTCGAGGCACGAGGCCCACGCTGAAGTCCCGCAGGGCGCCCGAGAAAGCGGCGTGGTAGGCGGGGGAGAGAGGCCGTGGGGCATCCAGGTAGTCCTTCCACGCTCTGTCGGTCAGCTTTTTCCACAGCGCATCGTGGAGGCACTCGCCGCAGGCCGGGGCCCTCTTCCCCTGAAGGATCTCTCCCATGCCGTCCCCATCCGCGAGGACCACCGCGAGGTATCGCGGCGGGTCGCCCAGACCCTCGGCGCGGGCCCGGCCGGTCAAGCGGCGCAAGGCCTCCGCGGCCGCGGCCAGGACCTCCTCCTGCTCCCTCTCCAAGGGGCCGGAGTCCCGGGAATCCTCGATCCCCACCAGGCGCGGGAACACCTCGGGCTCGTAGGTCTCGGGAAAGAGGAAATCTCCATCGAGGTGCGCGAATCCCTCGAGGTCCGCGCTGTCCCTCAAGACCCGCTCCACCCGCTCCGGCACCCAGGCGCGGTCGGGAGAAGCGTCGAAGGCCCGGAACAGCTCGTCCACGCGGCGGGCCAGCTCGCGGGCCCGTTCGTGAAGCTCCGCGCTCCCTCTCGAGATCAGCGCGCGGACCCAGTCCGCCACCGCGAGGGTGCTCGTGGAGGGAAAGGCGGCAGGCGCCCCGCCGCCCGCGTCTCCGCCGAGGAGCGCCGGCAGGGTTCGCGGCAACATCCGCTTGGAGAGGCACACGGCGCAAAGCCGCTCATTCCCGCGGGCGATACCGGGGTGTCGGCGGGCGATGTCGCTCCAAAAAGGCCGGGCGTCGGGGGGCCGAGTTCCTTCCGATAACGGCGGCTTCTCGGACAGCGGTTCCCTCTCTCCGCAGAGGGTGCAGGGAAAGGCGGGCTCCTCCTGCGGTTCGAACAGGCGTGTGGCCTTGTCCGCTCCCATGCCCCGTCCCAGGAGATCGTGAAGGGGCCCGTAGGCCAGGCCCAGGTTCGGTTTCCAGGTCCCTTCTTCCGCGGTCTTCGCCGCCTTCTCGAGGGGGGCGGCCGGATCCAGGTCCTTTGCCCCGGTGAGGTCTTCGACCAGGGCCAGGGCCTTCTCGTACGCCTCCTGCACGACTTTCCTCCATGCGTCCGTCGAGGCTCCGAGGCCCGGGTTGTCCAGGGGCAGCGGCAAGACGACGTGGGAGAAGGAGAGCAAGGCGCTCACCTGCCGGCGGACCCGCTCCCGGAGGTTCTCCCCTGGATCTCTCCCTTCGCACAAGGCCTCGGCGGCCGAAACCGCGGCGGACCGGAGAGCATCCCTGGCTGCGGCTTCCGCCCGCCGGACCAGCTCCTTCGCCTCGGAGGCCCTGATGAGAGCCACGAATCGGTTCGGAAGGGTCGGGATCCGGAGGCGCCGGGCGCCGGGGGGTTCCACGGCTTTCACCCCTTTTTCGCGGAGCCAGAGGTCCACCACCGGCTGGAGAGCCAGGTCGGGGTAGAGGATGGCGTCGGGCCCGGCCGCTTCCGCGATCTCCCGGATGGCGGCCCAGGCCAGGTGCGCGAGAAGCCGGCTCCCGGCCCAGAGATCCGTGCACTTCCTCGCCTGGGCGATGAAGGTCTGCACGGGGCTCAGGGAGAAGCCGAGCAGGGCGGGATCGGGCAACGCCCCCGCGAAGGCGCTCGCGAGGCGCAGGTGGTCCCAGATCGTGTGGTCCGGGATCCGGGTGTCGGCGGGAAGCAACCGCCACAGGAGGCCCAGCCGGGCTTCCCGGCCGATGACGAGGTGCTCGGGCAGGAGACGCCAGAGCGCCAGGAACGTGCGCTCGAAGGAGGCCCCGTCCTCGGGGGAAGGTATCTCCGGGTGGGCGAGAGACTCCACGGCCTCCGCCACCGCGTCCACCACCGGCCTCCAGTCTTCCCTGCGCAGGTCCCCGAGATGGTGGCGCTTGCCGGCGAGGGGATGGGTGAGCAGGGGGTGCTCCACGAACCGGGCGTGCACCCACCGGATGGAGTCCTTCGGCAGCGGCAGGCGGTCCGCACCGGCGGCGAGCCAGTCGGCGACCTTGGCGAGCGTCTCCTCGTCCCTCTCTGCGGCGCCCAGTCCCGCTTTCTCCCGGAGCACCTCGGCGAGGTTGTCGTGGCCCCCGTATCCCGGATCGAACAGGATGCAGGCCTTCTCCGGGGGATCGTGCAGGAAAGCCCGAAGCTTCAGAATCGCGCGTTGCTCGTCCATGTCACCAGATCTCCTCAACGTCGCCCTGCCCGGACAGGAACGAGACGGCATCGTGGAACACTTCCCTGAAGCGTTCCCTGAGCTGGGGATGGTCGGGATGGAAGACGGCCGGCAGGGCGAGAATGACGGGCACGAACTGCTTCCCCTCTCGGCTCACCCTCAGGAAAAAGGGACTGGCGCGGCGGATCAGCGAGTCCTGGATCTTCAAGTTCCTTCCTTTGATGAGGAGGGGCATCCCGAGCATGGCGCGGAAGGAGCCGTCGTGCCTGTCCCCATGAGTCCGGCTCACGTGGCTCCGGATGTCCTTCCAGGTCCGTCCGAGCCACCCGAGAGCATTGGCCCAGGAATCCTGCCGCGGACCGGTGTAGAGCCTCATCGAAGCCGAGAAACAGGTGAAGCCGGGGAATCCGCTCTGCTGGGAACGGGCGAGGAGTTCGTTCTTCACGCCAGGCGGGGGAATCGGTTGAGCGAAGCCGGTCGCGTGTTCGAAGAAGCGATCGATGTCCCTTCGCAGGTGAATCGAGCCGAAACCTCGCCGACTTCTCGATCCCAGGCCTCCAAACCGGGTCCACGCCCAGGCGGCACGCACGAGCGCATCGAGTTCCTCCGGTCCGGGCTTTTCGCGGAAGAGAAGGCTGATGAAAAAGGCGGCTCCCGGGGCAAGACTCGCACGGGCGGTGATCTGGCCCCTCCCCTTTACATTCTGGTAGGGGCCGTAGCCCAGGTATGTGATTGGATTGACGACCATTGTTCCCTTCGACGTCTCCTCCTTGATCCTGAACCGGCACTTCTCGGGTGGCTTTCCCGGCGGAACCGTCGGTGGAGAACCGGAGACCCGAAGGAGCACCTTTCCCTGCCGGCTCTCGTTCTCTCCCGCATGACCGAAGAGGGAGTTCTCGATCCTCCGAACGTCCCTCAGTCCTCTCCGGCCGCCCTCCACGGCCCGCAGCCAGAAACGGAGCACTCCGCGGATGCTGGCCGGCCGGAGTTCCGCGACATCATCCCTGGCCCCCTTCACGAAGGCCGGCGTGTTGAACTCCAGTTCCAGTCGGTAGCAGGCTTGGCTCATCACTCCTCCTCGTCCCTCTCCATGGAACTCCCGAGCCTGTAGATCTCCCCTTCCACCCAGGGATGGGCCTGTTGCTCTCGCTGAGATCGGCGGTCCACGAGGTAGAGCCGCTCCACCCTCGCCCCGCAGAGGCGGGCCTTGTGGGCCAGCGTCTCCACCAGGATCTGCATCCCCGTGGTGCCCCCCGTCAGGTTCAACGTGATCTTCCCCCCCTCCAAGAGGAAGGCGCGCCACCGGCTCCAGATGCTCTCCGCGCTGCCCGCCGCGGAGTGCGGCTCGACGAGCTCCTTGACCACCTGGCCCGGGACCTCGACGTCTTCCCGAGCCC
>JAOZQC010000147.1:3748-7620 GCA_029932425.1 Planctomycetota bacterium
CGAGCCAGGGCCTCTTCCACGCCCGGGAGAGCTTCTCTCGTCGTGACCAGGAACAGCCTCGTGGGATGGAGGAGTCGGAGCGCGGTATACAGAAGCCCCTTGCTGAGACCCACGGCCGTGACGAGGACTCCGTCTCCCGGGGGAACCTCCAGAGACCACGCTTTCCGATCCTCTTGTCTCTCCTCGAGAACCGCGAGCACCTCTTCGACCTTCTCCTTTTCGCGCGCCGGGTCCACCCATCGGGGTTGATGACCCACATGCGCCACGGGATTGCGCCGCTCGCTCACGGCGGACCAGGCCCGGATGATCTCCGCCTGGCTCGGATTCCACCAGGCGAGGCCGTCGTCCATCCCCTCGCGCGCACGGGCCGCGGCGGCCCGGAGCACGTTCTCCGCGCGCTCGCGGACCTTTCGGTCCAGCCAGTCGGTCACCCGGGTGCGGTTGCCGAGGATGACCCGGTCCACCATCCACTCGCGGAGGATCAGCAAGGCGCCGGCGACATCCTCTTGCCCGAGAAGCCATTTCACGACGCGGAGCTGGCGGCGGAGCTCCTCATGATCCAGAGCCAGGCAGCCCTTGGCGTCTTCATCGGTGCCGGTGACCTCGCCCTCCACCGCGAGCACGTTCAATGCCTCCTCGACGCGGTCGAGGAGGCGGCGCACCACGGGGAACGAACGGGTGACGATCTCCTCGCCTACCCGAGAAAGCGTGGATCGCGCCCGAGCCGCCTGCAAGCCTCCTTCGATGACCAGGCCGCTGGCCACGAACGGATGGATCTTCTCGAGCGCATCCGCCAGGTGCATGACGTCGCGGGTGGGGCCTGCGTCGGCCACCAGTTCTTTCCTCCGGTCGCGCACCAGCTTCGCCAGCAGTCTTCCGTCTCCCCGGGATCGAAACAACGCAACGGCCCGGGACCACCGCTCGATCCGGACGAGGTTGGTCAAGTCCAGGAGGGGCTTGCAGCCCGCGTCATCGGGTTCGGCTTCGAAAGCGCCGTAGTACACGGCTTCCAGTTGGACGTTGTCGCGAAGGACCTCGAGGCAGGAGAGGGTGGCCAGGTAGACGAGGGGAAGATGGCGGAAAGAATGGGTGATGTCGAGGACCAGCCCCTGGTTTTCGGGGATCCGGTCCACGATCTCCCCGAAGATCCGCCAGACCTCATCGCTGTTGACTCCTCGAGGAACCTCGACGGCGTCCACCTCGAAGCCGGACTCGCGAAGCTCCCGTTCCAGGGAAACGCCGTGTTTCTCGAAGGCGGTCTTCGTGCCGAGGAGCAAGGTGGAGTACCTCGCGGGGTCGAGGGCGAGGCGCGCGATCGCGGACGGGGCGTAGGGAGTCTCCACCCATCGCTCTTCGGGCGCTCCGGAGAGCCTCCATCTCGCTGGGGAGTAGGGGCCGGCACCGATGGTGGTCACGTACGTGCCCTGCAGCTCGCACCTCCGTTCCTTGCGTAGGCGCGTGACCGCGCTTCGCCCACCCGAATAGCGGGATCTCGCGCCCTTCCCCTTCAATGACGCTCGGGGGCGATGGATCCTGACACAGTTCCCGTTCTTCCCTTCGCCACGTCCGTTCCATTCCAGGCCGGGGTCGCGCGTAAAGTCAAGAGGAAACGCCCTCTGCATGTCTCGGAACCGCCCGCAATGGGCAGGTGCTTCTCTTTCGGCGCCGGGGATCTGTGACCGCCGGAGGCCGCCGACCGGTTTCGGGTGCCTCAAACCGGAACTTCGCGAGCATACGCAAGCATCACAACGGCTTCCCATCCCTGCCGCGCGCGCATCTGCTGTCAGATTCGCCCCATTCGAGCGTCTTCCCCGATGGAGGAGACCTTCGTGACGAGGCCACCACCCATCGATGAGCTCCGCCGGCGCCTGGCCGAGGGCGAGGTGGAGGAGGTTCGCCGCGCCCTGGCCCGCCGGGCCACGGTGGGGCCCGGCGAGGGGGAGTCCCACGTGGAGCTCGGGGAGCTCTGCGAGGAAGCCGGGCTCTTCGAGCTGGCCCGGGTCGAGTACGAGGCCGCGCTCGCCACGGACCCCGACGACCGCCGGGCCCTGCGACTCCTCGCCGACCTCTGCGAGGCCCGGGGAGACCGGGATCGTCTCCTCCGCTACCTCTCCGCCGCCGCCGAGCGGCGGCCGGGGGACGGGGAGGTCCTGGTGCGGCTCGTTCCCGAGCTGCAGGCCCGCTCCCTCACCCGGCACCTGGCCCGCGTGCTGGCGCGCGCGGAGGAAGCGGGAGCGGACCCGGATCTCCTCGCCGGCCTGCGGGGCCCTGCTTCGCCCTCCGAGGAGGAGGGGATCGCCCTCCTGCCCCACGACGCGGACCTCGTGCGCTTCCTCCAGCTCTTCGGGGGGCGCGAGGACATGCACGCCCGGCAATGGTTCGACCGTGCCCGGGGAGTGGGGTTCACACCCGTGCCGCAGCCCCTCACCGTCCACCTCCTGCGCAACCACGTGCTCGGCAACGTGACGCTGGGCGTCTATCCCATCCGGCTGGACGGGACCGTGGGGTTCTTCGCCCTGGACATCGACCTGGAGCGCAAGGTGCTGGAACACCACCGCTCGGACGGAGAAGCGCTGGTCCGCTTCCGGGAAACCCTCCGCCGGGAGACGCTCGCCTGGATCCGCTTCCTCACGGACCTCGGCCTCCCCCCGCTCGTGGAGGACAGCGGCTACAAGGGGCGCCATCTCTGGGTGCACCTGGCCGAGCCCCTCGACGCCGCCCGGATCCGCTTTCTGGGGCAGAGGCTGCTCGCCGCCCGGCCCGAGCCCGAGTTCCCCGTCTCCGTGGAGTTCTTCCCCAAGCAGGGGCGACGCCGGGGGAAAGGGCTGGGCAACCTGATCAAGCTGCCGCTGGGGATCCATCGCCGAACCGGGCGGCGCGCCGTCTTCCTCGGCCCCGAGGGCGAAGTGGTGCGGGAACCCTGGGAACATCTGCGCAATCTCGAACCCGTCACCCCGGAAACGGTGGACGACGCGCTGGCTCGCCTGGATGCCCTTGCCCCGGCTCCCCGGGCTCCGGAAGCCCCATCTGACGAGGAGAAGGAGCCCGATGTCCGCCTGGGACCTCTTCCCATCCTCCGCCCTCCGCGCTGGACGGAAGGGGACTTCGAGGTCGATCCCGAAGTGCGACACCTCCTCGCCTGCTGCCCCGTGCTCGCGGCCCTCAAAGAGAAGGTGGACCGGGGCGAGGCGCTGGACTACGACGAGCAGGTGGTCCTTCGCCACACGCTCGGCCACCTGCCCCAGGGGGTCCTGGCGTTCAACTATCTCCTGGGCCGCCTTCCCGACGTGCGCCCGGAGATGCCTCTGAAGTCCACCCTGCGCGGCTCCCCCAGTTCCTGCGCCCGGATCCGCCAGAGACTGCCGCGATTGGCCGGAGAGGTCTCCTGTTCCTGTTCCTTCTCCTTTGCTCCGGGGAGCTACCCCACACCGCTCCTCCATCTCCGGACGCTCCCTGAGTCCCCCCCGAAGGATCCCGATCCCCGGGAGAAGACGGAGCGCCTGGCCCGGGCCTACGCGGCTCTGTGCCGGCGGGGAGAGAGCCTGGGCGGCGAGCGGGAGGCCTTGGAGAGGGAGCTTTGCCGCCGACTGGAGAACGCCCCGGATCGTCGATTGGTCCTGGAGGAGGGAGTATACCGCCTCGTGGACCGGGAAGGGGTCACGGAACTCCTGTGGGAACCGGCGGCGGAGGAGAAGCCGGAAGAGCGGCCGGAGGGGGAGCCGGAGGGGGCGGCGTGACCGCGCTGGTGGTCACGGAGCCGGGGGCGCGCGTGTCGCTGGACCGGGGGAGATACGTGGTGGAGAAGGGCCGATCGCGGATCCAGACCGTGCAGGTGGAGGACACGGACCGGGTTCTCCTCTTCGGGGTGGTGG
>JAOZQC010000148.1 GCA_029932425.1 Planctomycetota bacterium
ACGCGAGACCCGCGAGGCCATCCTCCGCAACAGTACAGTGCCTATCGGGACCGTGCCGATCTACGAGGCCCTCCACCGCGCCCGGGGCCGCCCCGAGGATCTCGACCTGGCCCTCTACCTCGAGGTGCTGGAGGACCAGGCCCGCCAGGGCGTCGACTACTTCACCATCCACGCCGGGATCCGGCGGGAGTTCCTCCCGCTGGCGGAGAAGCGCCTGACGGGCATCGTCTCCCGCGGGGGCAGCATCATGGCCGCCTGGATGCGGCACCACGAGCGCGAGAGCTTCCTCTACGAGGGCTTCGAGGAGATCTGCCGCGTGCTCGCGAGGTTCGACACCGCGGTCTCCCTGGGGGACGGCCTCCGGCCCGGCAGCATCGCGGACGCCAACGACGAGGCGCAGTTCGCCGAGCTCCGGGCGCTCGGCGAGCTCACGCTCATCGCCTGGGAGCACGGGGTGCAGGTGATGATCGAGGGGCCGGGCCACGTTCCCCTCGACAAGATCGAGGAGAACGTGCGCCTCCAGAAGGAGATCTGCCACGGGGCGCCCTTCTACACCCTCGGCCCGCTCGTGACGGACATCGCCCCCGGCTACGACCACATCACCAGCGCCATCGGGGCGGCGGTGATCGGCTGGCACGGCACCGCCATGCTCTGCTACGTGACGCCCAAGGAGCACCTCGGTCTCCCGGACCTCGAGGACGTGCGCCGCGGGGTGGTGGCGCACAAGATCGCGGCCCACGCCGCGGACCTGGCGAAGGGGCTCCCCGGGGCCCGGGAGAGGGACGACGCCCTCTCGAAGGCCCGGGCGGAGTTCCGGTGGGAGGACCAGTTCGCCCTGGCTCTCGATCCGGAGCTGGCCCGCCGCTACCACGAGGAGGCGGGTTCCTCCCTCGAGGAGACGGACGGCCGGTTCTGCTCCATGTGCGGCAAGAAGTTCTGCGCCATGCGCATCGACGAGGAATCGCGCCGGGAGAAGCACCCTTGATCTCCATTTGAATCGCGGGGCGGGTTGGGGGAGAATGCCCGCGGTCTCTCCGGGTATCAGGAAGGATTCCCGGATCCATTGCGGCTTACGGCGAAGGAAGGAGGGCCCCTCTCGTGAAACACCCCGTCCTCATCGCGCTTACCCTGTCGCTGGCGCTCGGCCTGACGACCTGCGTGGCGCCCGGTCCCGAGCCCGCACGGCGGGAGGCACCCTCCGGGGAGCCGGCCGGGGCGCTCCCCACGGCCGAGGCCGGGGCGCCGGTCCCGGAGCCGGCGGAGGCGTCCGCCGGACATCCGGAGCTCTCGGAGCAGCTCAAGCTCGTCTCGTGCGCCCAGTGCCACCGGAAGGTGACCCCGAAGGTCTACCGGGAATGGCACGCTTCCACCCACGGCATCACCAACGTCAAGTGCTACCAGTGCCACGGCACCTACGAGGACTTCCACGCCGAACCGGAGATGGACCGCTGCGCGGCCTGCCACACGCGGCAGCTCGGCTCGCGGGCGGCGGAGAAGAAGTGCTGGGAATGCCACGTGCCGCACCGCTTCCGCGGGCACCTCGTCGAGGGAGGCCAGCGATGAACCTCACCCGAAGGGACTTCATCAAGAGCGTGGCCGCGGCCACGGCCGCGTCCTGCGCGGGCATGAGCCTCCCTCTTCTCACGGGGAAGGAGGCCCGGGCCGGCGGGGCGGACGCGGACCGCTGGGTCCGCGGGACCTGCCGGCTCTGCGGAACGGGCTGCCGGGTGGAGCTGGGCATGAAGGGGGACCGGCCGGTGGCCCTCCGCGGCGTACCCGGCTCGCGCACGAACTACGGGTACCTCTGCATGAAGGGGATGCTCTTCTACAAGGTCATGGAGCACCCGGACCGGCTGAAGAAACCTCTCTACCGGGCGAAGAAGAGCGATCCCTTCACGGAGATCTCCTGGGACCGGGCCCTGGACATCGCGGCCCGGGCGTTCGCGGAACCGGTGCGGGCTAGCGGGCCGGACTCCGTGGCCTACTACGGCTCCGGCCAGGCCTTGACGGAGGAGACCTACCTCTTCCAGAAGGTGATGCGCGGGGGGCTCCGGACGAACAACGTGGAGGGGAACCCGAGGCTCTGCATGGCGAGCGCGGTGGGAGGGTATCTCACCTCCTTCGGGGCCGACGAGCCCATCGGGGGGTACGACGGCGCCGAGCACGCCACCTGCTTCTTCATCATCGGCAGCAACATGTCGGAGTGCCACCCGGTCTTCTTCCGCCGGGTGATGCGCCGGAAGCTCGACGATCCGGAGGGGGTCACCGTCATCAACGCCGACCCCCGCATCTCGGCCACCTCCCGCATCGCCGACCTCCACCTGCAGTTTCGGCCGGGGACGGACCTGGCGCTGCTGAACGCCATGGCCTGGGTCATCCTCGACGAGAAGCTCGAGGACCGGACCTTCCTCGGGAACTACTGCACCTTCCGCGTGGGCCAGGACAAGAAGGAGGTCGACCTCGACGCCTACCGGAAATCGCTCTCGGCCTACACGCCGGAGAAGGCGGCGGCGATCTGCGGCGGCAACATCACGCCGGAACGGATCCGCCGGGCGGCCCGTCTGTTCGCCAAGGCCCGGGCCGCCATGAGCTGCTGGACCATGGGGATCAACCAGCGGCGCCGGGGGGTGTGGGCGAACAACCTGATCCACAACCTCCACCTGCTCACCGGGCAGCTCCTCCGGCCGGGCGCGGACAGCTTCTCCCTCACGGGGCAGCCGAATGCCTGCGGCGGGGTCCGGGAGGGCGGCGGACTCTGCCACATCCTGCCCGGACACCGGCTGGTGGTGAAAGAGGCCCTCCGCCGCCAGATGGAGGAGATCTGGGGAATCCCGAAGGGGCGCATCCCCCCGAAGCCGGGCTACCACACCATCGCCATGTTCCAGGCGATCAACGCGGGGAAGATCAAGGCGATCTGGATCAACTGCACGAATCCCGCCCAGAGCCTCCCTAACCTCACTCCCTACCGGAAGGGACTCCGGAGCGACGGCGTGTTCGTGGTGGTGACCGACATCTTCCCCACGCGCACCACGGAGTGCGCGAACCTCGTCCTGCCCACCGCCTTCCACTTCGAGAAGACGGGGGTCTACGGCTGCACCGAGCGCCGGTCCCAGCTCACCCTGAAGGCGAAGGACGCGCCGGGGCAGGCGATGCCCGAGGTGTGGATCGTCCGCGAGTGGGCGCTGCGCCTCGCGAAGGAGCTCGGGGACCCGGTCATCGCGAAGTGCGTGGAACCCTTCGCGGGCAAGGAGCCGGACTACGAGCTCCCCCGGGCGGTATGGGAGGAGTACGCGGGGAAGGCCACGGCCGGGCGCGACAACGATCTCCGCGGAGCCACCTACGACGTCCTGGCCGCCATGGACGACGGCGTCCAGTGGCCCGCTCCCACGGTGGAGTACGCCCGGAAGGGGGGCACCCCGATCAAGTTCGTGAAGGGCGTCGATCCCCTGGCGGACCGGGAGTCGAAGAGCGACCTGCCCTTCGAGTTCTACGGTCCCGCCCACCCGGACCGGAAGCTCTGGATCTGGCTCAGGCCCTACGAGGGGGCGGAGGAGGAGCCCGACGAGGAGTACCCCCTCTACCTCTCCACGGGTCGGATCATCGACCACTGGCACACCGGCACCATGACGATGCGGATCCCGGAGCTGCTCCGGGCCAACCCCTTCTCGTTCGTGGAGATCCACCCGAAGGACGCGAAGCGGCTTTCCATCCGGCCCCGCGACATGGTGGAGATCGAGACCCGCCGCGGGAGGGTGATCCTGCCCGCGAAGGTGAAGGAGGGCCCCCTGGAGGGCATGGTCTTCGCCTACTGGCACGACATGGCCGAAGACCGGATGATCAACAAGGTGACGAAGGACGCCTACGACCCCGGGTCCAAGGAACCGGAGTTCAAGATCTGCGCCTGCCGGATCCGGCGCGTGTCGGGCCCGAAGGCTCTCACCCCCGTCATCGCCGGGCTCTGAGCCCATGCCCATCGGCGGCTTCGTCATCACGTGCCGGCCGTCCGACCGGGAAGCCCTCGAGGAGATCCTCGCGGGCTTCCCTCCCGTGGAGGTGCGAGGCGCGGACGACCGGGGGAACATCGTCGCGGTCATCGAGACCCGCACCTCCGACGAGATGGACGACCTGATCGAGGAGATCGGGAGGATCGAGGAGGTGCTCTCGGTGGGCCTCGCCTACCTTCACGCGGAAGATGAGATCGAACGAATCGCCACCGGCGGGTACCGCCCCCGAATCTCCCTCGGAAAGCGGCGGCGGGCGCCGGAAGACGCTTGAGGCCCTGGCCGGCCTGGCGCTGGCCGGGCTCCTGGGCGCGCGGCTCGGGGCCACGCGCCGGTCCCCCGTCCGGGTGAACCGGCTCCGGCCGCCCGGGGCGGCGCCGGAGGAGGAGTTCGCGTCCCGGTGCATCCGCTGCGGGCGCTGCGCCGAGGTCTGCCCCTTCCGCTCCATCCGCCTGCTCGACGCCCGGCGGGGGATCGAGGCCGGGACCCCCGTGATCGAGGCGGAGCGGATCCCCTGCTACCTCTGCATGGAGTGCGTGACGGTCTGTCCTTCCGGAGCCCTCTCCCCGGTCGCCCCGGAGGAGACCCGGATGGGGGTGGCGGTCATCGACCGGGAGACCTGCGTGACCTGGGCGGGGAAGCTCCTCTGCCGGACCTGCTACAACGTCTGCCCCCTCCAGGACACGGCCATCGACCTCCCCCTGCTCCGTCCCACGGTGAACCCCGACCACTGCACGGGATGCGGCATCTGCGTCCACGCCTGCCCCATCACCGGGGAGGACGGGAACAAGGCGATCAACGTCGATCCCGCGGCGCAGGGGCGGGCCCGATGATCGGCCGGTGGCGGAACGCGGTGCAGCTTGCGGCGTTCCTGCTCCTCGCCGCCGTCCCCCTCCTGAACCTGTACGCCTCGGAGCGCGCCGTCACCGGGTGGTACCAGGCGATGGCGGTGGGCGGCGTGGACCTCGTCTCCCCGCTGGAAGGACTGGAGAGCATCCTGGCCTCGGGCCGCCTCTACGGGCGGCTCCTCCTCGGTCTCCTGCCGGTGGTGGTGATCTCCCTGCTCCTCGGCCGCGTCTTCTGCTCCTGGGTCTGCCCGGTGAACGCCCTGCAGGAGGCCGCCGACTTCGCGACCCGTCCCCTCCTCGGGACCCGCCGGAGCCCGGGCCGGTGGCTCCTGCCGCGAAGGACCCTCTGGCTCACCCTGGCCGCGGACCTGGTCCTGGTCCTCGCCGCGGGGGCGCCGTTCTTCGCCTTCTGGTCGCCGCCCGGACTGGTGGGCCGGGAGATCATGATGGCGGTGTACTACCGGACGCTCGCCGTGGAGGGAGGGCTCGTGGTGCTGATCCTCCTGCTCAATGCGGCGACGCCCCGGTTCTTCTGCCGCCACCTCTGCCCGCTGGGCGGCCTCCTCGCGGTGCTCGGGGCGGGACGTCGCCTCCGGGTGGTGCGGGACGAGGCGAGCTGCACGCTCTGCGGGGACTGCGACAAGGTCTGCCCCCTGGGGATCACCCCCAGCCGGGGCGACTCGGCGACGATCCACTGCTGGAACTGCGGCCGCTGCCGGGACACCTGCCCCCACGGGAGCCTGCGCTTCCGGTGGGGAGGGAGGCGTCGATGAAGGTCATCCAGATCGTGGGCAAGAAGGGGCACGGCAAGACGACCCTCCTCACGGAGCTCCTGCGGGAGCTCACGGGCCGGGGCCTCCGCGTGGGGACGGTGAAGCACAGCGGCCACGACCATCCCCTGGACCGGCCGGGCTCCGACTCGGACCGGCACCGGGCCGCGGGAGGGCGCCCCGCCGCGTTCGTCACCACCACCGGCCTGGCCGTCTTCCTGCCCCGGGAACCGGAACGGGATCCCCTGGAAGCGCTGGCCCCCCTCTTCCGGGGAACCGACCTGGTCCTGGTGGAGGGCTGGGCGGAGCGGCCGGGACCGAAGGTGGAGGTGTGGCGCCGGGAACTGGGCACCCGCCCTCTGGCTCCGGATCTCGAAGAGGTGATCGCGGTGGTCACGGACGACGCCCCGCCCCCGGGCGTCACCGCCTGGCCGCGGCGCAACGTCCCCCTGCTGGCCGACCGCCTCCTGAAAATCTAGGGTACGGCCCTATCGCCTGCAAACTCGGGGTACGGCCCCGTCTCCCTCCTTCCTGCGATCGCCTCCGAAGCCGACCGTCCGGTTGTTCACGGCCGAAGGATGTGCTAACTTCTGCCTGCCATGTGTGCGGTCTTCGGGTAGGAGGTTTGGGCCATGACGAAGCACTTCCTGTTCCTCACCGCGATCCTCCTCGCGCTCGCCCCCTTCGCTCAGACCCAGGAGGGCGGCCTGACTTACGACATCCGCTTCAAGGGGGTGAGCCGGACCCTCACCGGGGAGAAGTTCAAGTTCACGGCGCAGGGGACCATGAACTGGAACCCCACCACCGGCGAGGTGTCGTTCGACACCACCACGAGCGCGGGCGTACACTTCACGGGTACCGGTACGCTGGCCATGGGAGAGAAGGGTCTCGCGTTCGGGCTCACCCAGATCACCTTCGGAGAGGGGCCGTCCATCGGCTCCGCGGTCTTCACGGGGAAGTTCAAGAAGGGCACCGCGAAGTTCAGCGGGAAGGTCACTGCGGGAAGCCCCTCCCGTCTCGGCCCTCCCCCGGACGGTTTCGTCCTCACCACGGGGAAGGTGAAGGCGGCGCTCACAACGAAATAGCTCCTTGCGGGGGGTCCCCACCGGCCACCGCGGCCCACAGCTCCCGGGCGTCGGCCACGGCGTGGCCCTCCGTGTCGTTGTTGTAGTACACCCAGACCTCGCGGCCCGCCGCGAGCCACCCCCGAATCCGGGCGGCGTCCGCGGCGATGCGGCCCGGCGGGTAACTCCCCCGGTACCGGCCGCGGGGGCCGTGGCGGCGGACGTAGACGAAGGGGGCGTCGTTGGGTTCCGTGATCGGGCAGATCGGCAGGTCCGCCAGGCAGACCGCCGCTCCGTGCCGGTCGAGAATCCCGTAGACCTCCTCGTCGAGCCAGTCCGGGTGCCGGAACTCCACCGCCACCCGCCAGGGCGAGCGGGCCGAGGCCCGCGCGAGCTCGCCGAGGAAGCGGTCCAGCCGTTCCGCATCCTTGCGGAAGGAGGGAGGGAGCTGGACGAGGAGCGGCCCGCGCTTCTCTCCCAGGTCCTGGACGGCGGCGAGGAAGCTCCGGATCTCGGTCCCCGCGGCCCGGAGCCGCTTCCGGTGGGTGACGGTCCCCCACAGCTTCACCGCGAACCGGAAGCCGGGGCCGGTGACCTCCCGCCACCGCTCCACCGTCTTCCGGGCCGGAAGGCGGTAGTAGGTGGCGTTCACCTCCACCGTTCCGAACTCCCCCGCGTAGAAGCGGAGCCACTCCCCGGAGGCCAGGCCCCGGGGGTAGAAGAGCCCCTTCGCCCAGTGCGGGTAGCTCCAACCGCTCGTTCCGATGTGGCAGGTCCCGGCGGCCATGGCGGTTCCGCGCTCCAGTATGCCTCGCGGTCGGGGGGGAATCCGCCGACTCGCCGGAGGCGGGGACCTACCCCGCATTTCTCATCAGGACGCACGGTTTTCGGCGGATCTCGCCGCCCATGGCGGT
>JAOZQC010000149.1 GCA_029932425.1 Planctomycetota bacterium
GAGCCGGCCCCGCGGCGCGCGCGCGCAACACGCCCCGGAGGATCGCCAGGGGGGGGGACATGGCCTCTTCGGGTCGATTGTAGCCGCTTCCCCCGGGAATCCGGGTCCGGGACCCGGGGCGGGAGCGGGGGGGACGGGGAGCCTCCCGGAACCGGGACGTCCCCGCCGCGTATCATCCCCCGGCCGGAACTCGACGGAGGTGACCGATGCGATCGACGACGAAAGGGATCCTGGCGGCTCTTCTCGCGGCCCTCCTGGGCGCGGGGGCCCTCGCCCGGGCGGAGGGGGAGAAGAAGCTCCCGAAGCCGGAACCCCGGCCCCGGGTGGAGGTGGTCTTCGTGCTCGACACCACGGGCAGCATGAGCGGGCTCATCGAGGGGGCGAAGCGGAAGATCTGGTCCATGGTGAACCGGATCGTCTCCGGGGACCCGGTGCCCGAGGTCCGCGTGGGGCTCGTGGCCTACCGGGACCGGGGCGACGACTACGTCACCCGGATCACGAAGCTCACGGACGATCTCGACTCCATCTACGCCACCCTCCGGGAATACGTGGCCCAGGGGGGAGGCGACACCCCGGAGAGCGTGAACGAGGCCCTCTTCGCGGCGGTGACGAAGATGGACTGGAGCCGCGACGACCGCACCCTCCGCCTGATCTTCCTCGTGGGGGACGCCCCTCCCCACATGGACTATCCGGGCGACGTGAAGTACCCGGTCACCTGCGAGAAGGCCGCCCGGGCGGGGATCATCATCAACACGATCCAGTGCGGGGCGATGGCGTCCACCACCCCGATCTGGCGGGAGATCGCCGGGCGGGCCGAGGGGCGCTACGTCCGGATCGACCAGTCCGGCGGCATGCGGGCGGTGACGACCCCTTTCGACAAGCGGCTGGCGGACCTGGACCGGGCGCTTTCCGGCACCGCCGTCTTCTACGGGGCGGCCGGGGAGCGGAAGAAGGCGAAGGAGGAGCTGGACCGGGGCGACGAGGCCTCCGCCGCGGCTCCGGCGGAGGCCGCCTCGGGCCGGGCCGGCTTCCGCGCCAAGTCCGGGAGGATCTCGGCCCGCGACCTGCTCGGCATGCTCGAGGCCGGTGATCTCACCCTCGAGAAGATCGACCCCAAGCTCCTTCCGGAAGAGCTCGCGAAGCTCTCTCCCGAGGACCGGACGAAGAGAATCCGGGCCCTCCTGGAGAAGCGGGCCGCGATCCGCCGGGAGCTCCTCGCTCTCGATGCGAAGCGGGAGGAGTACTTGAAGGAGAAGATCGCGAAGCAGGGTGGGCCGAAGGACGCCTTCGACGCCGCGGTCCTCTCCATGCTCCGGGAGCAGGCGAAGAAGATCGGGGTGAAGTACGAGTAGCCCGCCTCTCCCCATCCCGCCGGGCCTTGCCCGGCGGGAGATCGCGGGCCGGGCGGCGGGCGGCGGGATCCGCCGGGGAACGCGGGGGAAGTCCGGGGGGGACCGCTCCGGTCCCCGCCTCCGGCTACCCCTTCTTCCGCGGGGTCTCCGGCTTCTTCGGGCCCTCCGGGGCCGCCTTCTTCGCGGGTTTCTCCTCGCGGATGGAGAGGATCTTCACCGGGGTGACGGGGCGGGCGCCCGGCCCCACCTTCACGTCGCCGATCTTCTCCACCACCTCGAACCCCTCCACCACCTTGCCGAACACGGTGTGCTTGCCGGTGAGCCAGGGGGTGTCCACGAGGTCCACGAAGAACTGGGAGCCGTTCGTGTTCGGCCCGCTGTTCGCCATGGCGATGACGCCCTTCACCGGCCGCGCGGGCTCGAGCGTCTCGTCGTAGCGGTAGCCGGCGTTCTCGTAGACGTCCATGAGGGTGAGGGCGTTCACCCGCTTCTTCACCTCGTCGAGCTTCTTGTCCAGCTCCTCCTGGGAGGTGATGCCGAGCTGCTTGAAGATCGGCCCCGTGATCCAGCGCCGGAAGTCGTTCCGGGTCCGGATGACGAGCCAGGGGTGAGGGGCGCCGTTCTTCTGCATGGCCTTCAGCTTGTCGAGACCGAGCCCCTTCGCATTGATCTCGTCCTCGAAGGTGTACCCGGGGTCTCCCGTGCCGTCCCCCTTGGGGCAGCCGCCCTGGATCATGAAGTTCTTGATCACCCGGTGGAAGGTGAGGCCGTCGTAGAAGGGCCGCTTCACCATCTCGCCGGTCTTCACGTCCTTGAACTCCCTCCGCCCTTCCGCGAGGTCGAGGAAGTTCTTCACCGTCTTGGGGGCGGCCTTCGGCCAGAGCTCGAGACGGAAGGTGCCGAGCGAGGTCTTCACCACCGCCACGGGGTTCTCCCGCGCGGGGGGGGGCTTCCGCTTCTTCCCCTCGTCGGGGGTGGCGGCGAGGAGAAGCGGGAGGAGGAGGATGATGATGACCTCCGGTCCGGCGATGCGCGTTTTCATGAGAGGGTACCCTTTCCGTTTCAGGAGCCGGGCCGGGCGCCGAGGGCGAAGCGGAAGGTCTTCTCCTCGCCCGCGCGGTCCACCACGAGGGTGAGCACGGCGCCGGCCCCCTTGCCGCGGACGTACACCACGAAGTCCTGGATGGTTGCGAACTCCTTCGCGGCCCGGCCGTCCGCGCTGAGGAGGATGTCGCCGGACCGGATCCCCGCCTTGCCCGCGGGGCCGTCCGGCTTGACGTTGACGAACACGATGCCCTTCCCGTCCTTCCCCGCCTCGAGGCCGAGACCCATCCAGGCGGGCCGGAGATCCCGGCCGCGACGGAGCCGGGCCAGGCTCTTCTCGAGGCCGGCGAGGGGAACGGCGAAGCCGATGCCGGACCGGCGGCCGTAGGTGTCCGGATTCACGAGCAGGTTGATGCCGAGGAGCTTCCCGTCGATCGTCACCAGCGCCCCGCCCACCAGGGCGTCGTTCAGGGCGGCGTCGGTGTGGATCGCGTGGGCCTCCGGGAACATCTCCCTCACGTGCCGGTCGAGGCCGCCGATGATCCCGAAGCTCATCAGGGGGGCCGGAGGACCCCCGCCCTCGAAGGGGCGGCCCATCGCCAGGGCGATGCGCCCCACCACCATCTCCGCCGGTCCCGCCGGGGGGAGAGGGGTGAGGCCGGCGGACTCCACCTTCAGCATGGCGAGGTAGTGGAGCAGGTCGCGGCCGAGGACCTTCGCGGGGAGCGCCCGGCCGTCCGGGAGGTGGACCGTCACCGACTTGATCTTCTCGAACCCCCAGAGGTTCATCGAGGAGGTGAGGATGTGCCCCTCCCGCGAGACCACCACCCCGGAGTAGGGCCCCAGGTACCGCTGGAGGGACACGTCCATGACCTGCACGCCCCGGGGAGTCCGGACCGGGCGCCGCACGGTGTAGGCTCCCGTCTCGTCCCCCCGGTCGATGGTGATGCCCACGAGCGACGGGCCCGCCGCCCGGGCCGCGATGCGGAAGGCCTCCTCCAGGAGCGCCGCCGCCCGGGACGCGGGTTTCCCCGGCTCCGGCTCCGGGAAGATGCTCGTGAAGTCCTTCACGTCGCGGTACCGGGCGCGGATCCGGTCGATGGGGGTGACGATACCCAGGGCCCGGAAGGGCGACTTCGGATCGGCCTCGAAGGTGGAGATGATGCCCACGAGACGCCCCTCCGCGTTCACGCAGGGGCCGCCGTTGTTCCCCGGGTTCACCGCCGCCGACGTGTAGATGGTCTGGTACTTCCCCGCCGTCCCCTTCCCGGCGGGCAGGAGCCCGGACACGATGCCCAGCGAGAGGGCCGGCTCGCCTTCTCGACCCGTCCCGAAGGCGTTCCCCACCACCACCGTGAAGGAGCCCACGGTCAGGCGGTCCGAGGAGCCCGGGGGGATCACCGGGAGGTCCTTCGGAGGGGGGTCGGTGATCCGGAGCAGCGTGGTGTCCGTCTCCGGATCGCGCTTCACCACCACCGCGTCGAAGACCCGGTGGTCGGGGGCGGGGAGGCGGATGCGGGCGGTGCGCCCGTGGACCTTGACCGTGGGCTTGCCCTCCTCGTCGTTGTCGAAGCGGAAGAGGGTGGCGTCGGCGTCGGAGAGCACGTACCCGGCCGCGTTCAGGATCACCCCGGAGGAGCCCCAGATCCGGGGGTCCTTCGCGTCCGGCGAGCGCACGATGACGGTGGCGGGAATCGTCGCCTCGCCCACCTCCGCGAACTCGGCCTGGATGCCCTTCAGGGTCTGGGCGGGGGAGAGCGCGGCGGCGGCGAGCAGCAGGGCGGCGGCGGGCGCGAACCTCCTCATCGCCCGCGCCCCTTCCTCCTCCCGGAGGAAGTGTCCACGAGCTCGATCCCCGCGATGAGGATGCTCCGGGTCCTCTTGGTCTTCTCGTCCGTGCGGCGGATGTGCAGCGTGACCTTCTTCCCCTCCTCGAGCTTGCTCATGAGGTTGTAGTAGGCGGTGGCCGTGGGCACCTCGCGGGGCCGGCCGGAGACGTTGATCTTCCAGATCACGTCCCCCACCCGGACCCCGTGGGGCCGCGCGGTGGCGGCGGGGCTGCCGGGGACCACCTTCGTCACCCGGACCCCCACGGGCTCGCCCCTCTCGTCGTGGGCCGTCACCACCTGGATCCCCAGCAGCTCGTCGCCGTGCTTCGGGCGTTGCCGGCCCTCCAGCATCTCCTCCAGGTAGGCGCGGATCTGGTCCACGGGGATGGTGTACCCCACCCCGCTGCTGTTCGGACCCAGGGCCCCCCCCACCCGGTTGCTGGCGATCCGGCCGTTGATGCCGAGCAGCTTCCCGGTCACGTCCCACAGGGGCCCGCCCGAGTTCCCGGGGTTGATCTCGGCGTCGTGCTGGATGGAGGAGGCGTAGAAGTACTCCCCCCCGGAGATGCGCCCCAGCCCCGAGACCACGCCCAGGCTGATGATGGCCTCGCCGTCCGCGGCGAGGAAGAAGGGGTTTCCCGTGGCCACCACCCACTGCCCCGGGCGGAGCCGGCTCGGCCGGGCCCGGAGCGGGCTCGCGTACTTGATCCTCCGCGCCTCGATTCGGAGCAACGCCACGTCCCCGCGCTGGTCGCGGCCCACCACCCGGGCCTCCACGCGGCGGTGGTCCGCGAGCACCACGACCAGGCGCTTCGCCCCGTTCGCCACGTGTTGGTTCGTGAGGATGTACCCCTTGGAGGAGATGATGACCCCCGAACCGCCCCCCGCCAGGCGCAGGGCGCCGCCCACCGTCCGCCAGTTCTCGATCGTGACGGACCGGGCCCTCACCTTCTCCGCGAGCCGGACGAGCTCCCGCTCGAAGCGGAGCGCCCTGTCGATGACCTTCCGCTCCTCCTCCGTGAAGCGGGAGGGCGTCTTCCCGCCCGCCGGCTCGCCGCCGGGGGCGAGGGGGACCGGCAGGAGGGCGAGGATCCACACGGCGGCCGCGGTCTGCGCGAGGCGTCTCATGCCCCGATGATAGGCCACCCGGCGCGCCCGGGGGAAGGGATCGCGCCCGGCTCCTTGTCCCCGGGGGTGATCCGCGGTAGGCTGGGTCGCCTCGAACCCATCCCTCGTAGGAGGCAGGACGATGCCGAAGTACCTCATCTCCATGCCGTGCGAGGGCCTGGACGACTCCCGGAGCAAGTGACGGGAGGTGATTCGGGCTTCCTGGGGAAGTCCGTGCGAGATGGACCGGGCCTTCGTGGACCCCGCCACCGGCAACACCCAATGCGTCTGGAAGGCGCCCTCGATCGCGGACGTGCGGGCGCTTTTCGAAAAGGCCTCGGTGCACGTGGACTCCATCACCGAGGTGCAGGAGGTGACCACCGCCGAGATTCCGTGATCCCCGGGACGGGGGGCGGGAGGAATCAGCCCTCCCGCCCGGGGAGGAGAGCCAGGAGATCGGCGAGGGCCCGGATCCGGGCTCCGTCCGCGGGCCCCCGGCCGCGGGGGTCGAAGAGGACCGCGTGCAGGCCGCGGGCGCGGGCCCCCTCCACGTCGGCGGCGGGATCGTCCCCCACCAGCAGCGCCCGGCCCGGGGGCACGCCGGCCCGCACCAGCGCGGCGTCGAAGATCCGCGGGTCGGGCTTCTCCGCACCCACCTCCGAGGAGATGACGAGGGGATCGAGTCCGGGGAGGAGCCGGAGGCCGGAGAGCAGCCCGGGAAGGCGGTCGTCCCAGTTCGAGAGGAGGCCCGTGCGGTACCCCCGCCGCCGGAGCTCCCGGGGCACGGCCCGGGCGCCGGGGAAGAGCGCCCAGGCTTCCGGCCGCGCGAAGTGCCGGTAGAGCTCGTCGAAGAGCGCGTCCGGTCGCGCGGGTTCCCCGAAGGCGGCGAAGGTCTCGATCACCACCCCGCGCCACCACTCCCGGTCCTGGGGGATCGCCCGCGCCCGCTTCCGGGAGAAGGCCCGGCGGAAGGCTTCCTCCAGGTCGGCGGGGAACGCCGCGAGGCCGTGCCGGGCGCCGATCCGGGCGTAGACCTCGCCCAGGGGAGGATCGGGATAGAGCAGGGTTCCTCCCGCGTCGAAGAATATGATCTCCACTTCGAGCATGCGCGGAGAGTGTACCCATGGTGAACGAAGGCGAGACGAAGGATCGGGGATCCGAGCGGACCGAGGAGACCCTGAAGACCCTGACGGGGACGCGCGGGGCGGGATCCGGCCGGGCCGGGGAGAACCCCTGGAAGATCGCCGCCCTGCTCCTCCTGGTGCCGGCCCTCGTGCTGCCCCTCACCTTCGGTATCCGCGAGTCCCGCCGTGATCTCGACCGTCGGCGGCGGCGGGCGGCGGCGAAGGCCGAGGTGGAGGGGGTCCGGCTCGCCCTGCACTCGAAGAACCTCCCGGAGGCCGTGGTCGCCCTCCACGACGTGGGCATGCGCCTGTCCCGCGTGGAGGGGGCGGAAGACGCCGCCTTCGCCCTCCGGGACGCGGTGGCCGCGCGCCTGGAGGAACTGGAGGGCCTGCGCCGGGAGAAGGAACGGCAGCGGAAACGGGAAGCCCGGCGGGCCGACGCCCTCCGGGCGCTCCTCGAGGGCGATCCCGAGAGGGCGGAGAGGATCCTGGGAGAGCCCGGGCCGGAGGACCCCGTGGCCCGGGCGCTGGGGACCCTGGCCGGCCGGCTGGCCGCCCTGGACCGCGCGGAGCAGGCGGAGGGGGAGGGGCGCCGCCGCGCCCTGGGCCTCGCCGCCGAGGAATGGGCCCTGCCCGCGGTGCAACGTCTCGCGCAGAGGGCGGCGGAGGCGGCCCGGAGGAAGGCGGAGGCGGAGGCGGGGCTCGCCGCCGCCCGGAACGCGGCGGCGGCGGGAAGGACGGAGGCGGCCCGGGAGGAGCTGGGCCGGGCGCTCCGGTCGGCGGGCCTTCCCCGCGTGCTCGACCTCCTTGCCCGGATCGAGGACCGCGAGCTCACGGCCCGGGCCCGGCGGCTCGAGGCGGAGGGGAAGACCCGGGCGGCGGCCTCCCTGTACCGGGCCGCGGCCCTCGCGTTCCGGAACGGCGCGGCGGCCCGCCGGGCGGACGAGCTCTCGCGCCGGACGGACCGGGCCGCCCTGGTGGAGCAGCTCGAGGTGCTGGCGGGGGGAGCCGTGCGGGAGGGGGACGCCGCCGTGGCGGCGTCGCGCTCCCGGGTTCTCGCCCGGGTGTCGGGGGAGAAGGTGGGGGGGGGGCGGGCCCGCCGGC
>JAOZQC010000150.1 GCA_029932425.1 Planctomycetota bacterium
TCGAACTACGCGTGGCCCGATTGAACGGCACCGACAAGGAGTTCTGGGCCAACCGGGGACTCGTCCTGAAGGCGGCAGCGTGACCCACGATGCGAAGGCACACCCGCCGCCTTCGGCGCCTGCTCCCGCCGAATCCGCGCGCCGCGCGGAGATCCGGAACGCCGGGAGTACATCCCCTCCTGCGATCGTGACGAGACCCCTCGTCGCGCCTTGCCCTTTTCGACGATCCCCCGCCGCCGCTCTACGCTCCGGGCTCCCGGGCCAGGAGCGCGGCCCCCAGGGCCCCCGTGAACTGGGGGCGGGGGGCCACCGTGACCGGCTGGTCCAGGACCCCCTCGAGCGCCCGGTCCATCCCCGGGATCATCGCCACGCCTCCCGTGAAGACCACGGGCCCGGCCACGCGCCGGCCCCCCAGGGCCGCCACCCGGGTGGCGATGGCGTGCTGCACGCCGCCCACGATGTCCTCGGGGGGGGCGCCGGCGGCCAGGAGACCGATGATCTCCGTCTCCGCGAAGACCACGCACATGCTGCTGATCACGGCGGGGTTCTTGCTCCGCACGGCCAGGTCCCCGAGCTCGGAGAGGCAGACGTCGAACCGGTTCGCCACCATCTCGAGAAACCGCCCCGTGCCCGCCGCGCACCGGTCGTTCATGGCGAAGTCCCGCACCGCCCCGCGTCCGTCCAGGCGGATCAGCTTGCTGTCCTGGCCCCCGATCTCGATGATCGTGCGGGCCTCCGGGACGAGCCGGCGGATGCCCCGGGCGTGGCAGGTGATCTCCGTGATCGTGCGGTGGGCGAAGGGGACCTTTTTCCGCCCGTAGCCGGTGGCCACCACCCGCGCCACGTCGGACGCGGAGAGCCCCGCCTCCTCGAGGGCCTTCTCGCAGAGCCAGGTCGCCCGGGCCTCCTGGTCGATGCCCTGGGGACCCACGGTCTCGGCCAGGGGATCCCCGTCGCCGTCGCCCAGGAGGACGACCTTGATGGCCCGGGACCCGGCATCGATGCCGGCGGTGATCACGCGCGCCTCCTTCGCCGGACGGTCTCCACGAGGGCCTCCATTCTGCCCGAGATCCCCGCCCGCACGGAGTCGATGAGGGGCGGAACCTCGATCTCCAGCACGGGAAGGCCCAGGCTCCGGTCCACCGCGTCCCCGATGATCCGGCCCTCCGTGGCGCAGTGGCTGGCCCCGGGGATGCGGGAGACCAGCACCGCCTCCGCGCCGAACCGGGCCGCGTCCCGGCAGATGCGCTCCGCCCGGTCCGCGGCGGAGCCCGTCATGGGATCGGCCACCGCCATGCGCGCCAGGGCCTCGAGGGGTTCCAGGTCTCCGGGTATCTCGTCCAGGGCGTGGGAAAAGAGATAGTCGGTGCCGCACACCCGGCCGCCGCAGTCCTCGAGGAGATTCATGGCCGAGAGGTCGGCCACGGGGTTCACCCAGAAGATCCGGGCGGCGCCCGGATCGAGCACTCCCGTGCCCTCCGCCACCCTCCCCCGCACCTCCCCCAGGAGCTCCCCGAGCACCGCGAGGGCCTCCTCCCGGTCCGAGCAGAAGTGGAGGGCGAGCATCTCGGCGATGAGCATCTCCAGGGCGGGCAACGGGCAGGGATCGGCGGTGTAGGCGAGGTCCCGGAGCTCCCGCAGCACGCGCCGCACGCGGTTCGCGGCCCGGATCCCCTCCGCCAGCCGCTCGTCCGTGAGGGGCAGACCCGCCAGGCGGCCGAGCGCCTCCCGGATCCGGGCGAGCTCCTCCCGGACGAGGGCCACGTGGCCCCGGGGCGCCGTGAACCCCCCCGGGAGCTCCACCGCCTCCTCGCCCGGATCCGGCCGGCGCCGGTGCGGAGACTCCCACCAGAGCACGGGGTGCCCCAGCCCGGCCAGCCGCTGGGCGATGGCGCTGAAGTCGTCGCAGACCGCCCCCGCGTTGCAGGTGAGGAGGTCGGGGATGGGATAGTGGGCCTCGGTGAGGAAGGCTCCGAGCATGGCCCGGACGGGACAGAACGACTCGTCCACGCCCAGGCGGTCGGCCACGGCGAGGAGGCCCGCGGAGAGCTCCATCACGCAGGGGATCCACCAGGCCCCGTCCGGGTAGAACGCCACCACCCCCGGCAGGGACCAGGCCATGACGGGGACGGTGCCCAGGTCCTTCATGGCTCCCACGAGCTTCTTCCCCTCCGCCCGGGCCGCCTGCAGCCGGTCCTCCTCCGTGAGCAGGAAGTTCCAGAGGCGGAGGGCGGCCGGGGAATCGTCGTAGAGGAGCTTCGGGAGGCGGAGGTCCCCGTCCAGGACGTGGCGCTCGAGAGGCCCGCCGTAGGAGGGCTCCGAGAGACCCGCGGCCCGGAGCTCCGCGTAGCGCCGGGTCCAGTCCTCGAGCCGGATCCTGCGGGGCCGCGGGCTCATGCGAGCATCTCCAGGAAGGCCTCCAGGCGCTGGACCATCCGCTCCCGGGCCCGGCCCTCCGCGCCCTCGTCCAGGGCGAGCACGGGCAAGCCGGTCCACTCCCGGAGACGCTCCTCCTCCACGTGCCACAGGTCGCACCACACGTACCGGCGCAGGAGGATCCCCTTCACCGGCGTCTCCGCAAACCGCTCCGCGAGCCAGCGGTAGAGGAGGGCGTTGGGGCGCTGGTGGACGGTGGGGATCACGCCGAACCAGGAGGCGAGGAGCTGCCCGAAGGGATCGCGGCCGAGGAGCCGCCGGTCGTAGGGAGCGGGGAGCGTCCGGAGCCCCGTGTCCGTGCCGTCCAGCACCACCCGGGCGCCGCGCTCCTCCACGAGGTCGAAGAGGAAGAGATCGTCGAGGAGGAGGGGGCCGCCCACCAGGGCGAGGGGCACGGCGCCCGGTCCCGCTGTCGGTCCGGGGTCTTCCCCGCCCACCTCGCCCGTCTCGTGGTGGCGGGCGATCACGCGGGCGAAGGCGCGGGGGGAGAGACGGCCCGCCAGGTCCCGGAGCCGCCTCCGTCGCTCGTCGTAGCGCAGCATCTCCGCGGCCAGGGCCTCGCCGGTGGGGGAGGAGCCGCCCAGGCTCTCCAGGAACCGGCCCAGGCGCTCGATCTCCGACCGGTAGTGGGCGTGGACGGCCCGGGTCTGCCAGGTGGAGGGGACGTTCAGGAGGAAGGCGGGACGCGGTGCCTCCCGGGCGATCTCGAAGACCCGCCGCATCTGGTCGCAGGCGGTGGTGAAGATCACGGCGTCGAGGTCCGGGGCCGCCGACCGGTCCGCGAAGGCCCCCGCGTAGGGGCACAGGCCCGTGAGGGAGGCGGAGGGGCTCCGGGCCACGGAGGCCGCGCGGAGGCGACGCGGGCGGAGCCCGTGGGCTCGGATCCACTCCGGCGGCACCAGGGGATCGCTGTAGGCGACGGTGATCAACGTTCCACGGCGGCCGGGCGGCGGCTCTCCACGGTCTCGAAGAGGGCCTCCACCCGCACCGCGATCCGCGCCGAGTCCGCGGGCGAGTAGTCCGTCTGGATCATGAGGTAGGGGAGGCCCATGCGCTCCGCGAGGCGGCGGACATGGACGGACTCCACGTCGTAGGTCAGGCACGCCTGCCACACCAGCTCGATGATGCACTCCGCGCGGTACTCCCGGGCCAGCTCTTCGAGGAGACTCAGGCGGGTCTCGTTCCGGGTCATCACGGAGCAGGGCAGGTGGAAGTACTTGTCGGCCACCGCCTGCAGGAGATCCGGGGCCTCGTCGTCCACGTCCTCGAGGATCGGCTTCAGACCCGTGCAGTTCTCCATGCAGACCACGAGGCCGCCCCCCTCCTCGATGAGATCCAGGACCCGCTCCGCCCCGTGGGGGAGGGGGACGCCGGTGAGGAGGACCCGCACGGGCGCCCCGCCGCCGGTCTCCTCCGGCTCCCGGCCCTCGTGCTCGGCGAGGAAGGCCTCCATGGCGGCGTGGTCCTCGGGGATGCCCGCCACCAGGGTCTGGAAGCAGAGGAGATGCCGTCCGGTGAGGGGAGGACGGTCCCGCCGCATGAGCCGGGCCAGGCGCCGGTGCAGGGACCGGTCCCGGTTCATGAGGCGGACGGCCTCCCGCAGGCGCTCCCGCGTGATCTCCGTCTCGAAGCGCTCCTCCAGCGTCCGGGCGAGCTTCCCGACCTCCGCGCGCCAGTGGGCGGCGGCGTCCGGGTCGCCCGGCTTCTGGGGCAACTCGAGCACGTGGAGGGCCCGGGATTCGGCGAGCAGTTCGTACATCTTCTTCTTCCCGTCGCAGGTGGTCTCCGCGACGATGAGCTCCGCCATCTCGAGGAGGGGGTTCTCCTTCGTGAGATGGTACCCGTAGGTGGACTTGATGAGGGGGCAGAGGTTGGCGGGGAGGTCGTCCTCGGCGGGGGGGATCGTGGCCTGGGATCCGCCGCAGAGGCAGACGGGCACCCCGCCCGCGGCCAGGATCAGCTCCCGGGGGGTGTACTCGCAGCAGATGCCGACCACGTGGAGGCCGCGATTCCGCGCCGCCTCCGCGTACTCCGTGCAGTTCTGCACCATGCGGTCGAACCGGGCCAGGGGACCGTCCGCGCCGACCGGCGCGGCTCCGCCCCCTCAGGGCGACCGGGCGGCGGGAGAGGGATCCCCCGCCGCACAGGGGTCCGTGGGGTCGATCCGGGCATCATGTCCGCAGTCTCGGGGCATCGCATCCTCCACCCGCATGCTACCCGCAACGGCGCGGGCGGGAAACATCGTGGCGGACGGTCCCGCGGGGGGCGAACCGGCTTCCGGCCGGGGCCCGGGCCCGGACCCGGAACGCGTCCCTCCCCCCCGGCGAACCGTTCCCGGCTCTCCCGCTCACCGGGGGGCGGGGCCCACCTCGAAGTAGACCACGTCGTCCACCCGCCGGATGTTCGAGAGCCGGACGCCGCCCACCGTGAGCGCGGTGCGGCCCGGCCGGGGCCAGGCCACCGCTTCCGGGCGGGCGGGGTCGCTGCGGGCGGCGGGGGGGAGACCGTGGGCGGGAAGGAGTTCCACCCTCGCCTGGGGGGCCTGGGGCTTGTCGTCGGGTCCCACCTTCAGGACGAGGAGGCCGGGCGACGGCAGGTCCGTGAAGAAGCCCTCCCGGCGCCGGTTCTCCAGGAGGAGATACTCGCTCCCGTCCGGCCGGAGGAGGATCCGGTAGCACTCGCCCGGCCCGAAGAGGATCGGCCGGAGGGCCAGCTTCTGGGGCACCGAGGGGTCGATCACCGCGGGGCGCACCCAGCCGATCACCGTCTTGCACCAGGCGCAGAGATGGAACGGGCGGTGGGGACCGGAAGGTCCGGCCCCGTGGGTCCCCTTCCCGATCAGGCAGTAGGGGCCGAGGGGGTTTTTCGAGGCGCCGAGGCCGTACTTGTCGTTCACCCCGAAGGTGTGCGCCAGCTCGTGGCAGGGCACCCCGATGGGGGCCTCCTCGCCGTGGTAGAGCTCGCTCATCTTGAACGCCACCGCGCCCGGCCGGTCCTCCAGGCGGATCCGCATGGGCCACAGCATGCTCGTCCGCCGCACCGCGTTCCCCGCCCACACGAAGGCGTACCCGTCGAAGCCGTCGAGGGACCGGGCGCCGTCCCGCGCGCGCACCGCCTCGAGGATCCGCTTCGAGAGCTCCCGGGAGCCGAAGCTCATGTCCCGGTACTCGGCGTAGGAACCGGGAAGCGTGACCCAGTCGAACACCCGCCCCGTGACCTCGCACCGGCCGTAGGACATCTCCGCGTAGAAGTCGCGCACGCTCCCGTACACGGGCTGCCCCGTGGCGGAGCGGCCCGTGAACGCGCCCCGGGAGAAGAACGCCCGCTCGAACTCCGCGGCGGGCACGAGGTGCCGGCGGTCCCTCCACTCCCCGAGGAGCACCGCGATCTTCAGGCGGTCCTTGCGGTGCCGGAGCGCGAAGGCGGGGCCGCGCTCGCGGTCCGTCCGGCCCTCGTGGTAGAAGGCGTTCTCCGCGAGCCGGGCCCGGTCGGGGGTGGCGTGGCCGGGGAGGATCACGTACCGGCGCCGGATCGGCCGGGTGGGCTCCCGAGGCCGGACCAGGGGCAGCGTCACGGTCCCCGCCCGCGGGTGGGAGATCCGCAGGGTCACCGCGGCGTCCCGTCTCGCGATCCGCACCGTGAATTCGCGGCTCTCTCCCGCGCCGAGACCGGGGAGTCTGGTGTCGCCCTCCACGTCCCCTCCTTCCGCGGAGATCGAGACGGGGAAGGCGCGTCCCCCGCGCCGGAGACGCTCGAGGTCGGTGGGCCAGGTCCCGGAGTTGCGGATCCCGCCCCGCACCGTGAAGCCTCCCTCCCCGGGCCGGATCACCGGGTCCTCGAGCGTGAGCCGGGGGAGGCCCGGTGCCTCCGTCTTCAACCAGGCGAAGATCCGGTCGGAGAGCCAGAAGAGGTCGCGGGGATGGACGTTGCGCCGCGCGATCTTCCCGTAGTCGTTCCCCAGGAGGATGGGGCCGAGCTGGGGGTGGACGAAGGGCCTCGGGGGGAGGAACGCCCGGCCCTTCCACACCTCGCGGTCGTAGACTTCCCGCGGGCCGCGCGTGGGCTCCAGCTCGAGGAGGTAGGCGGGGATGCCCCGGGCCCCGAACGCCCAGGCGACGGCCAGGCCGGCCCCCGGGTGGCGGAGGGGGCGGACGGGGTAGGCCAGGACCTTCCGGATCCGCTCCGCGCCCGCCAGGAGGAGGTCCGCGTCCGGGCCCTTCCCCTCCCCGAGCCAGGCGAAGACGCAGTTCGCGGCGTTGTGCAGGTCGACGAAGAGGGCGATGTCCGGGTGGGCGGCGACGAAGGAGACGATCGCCCGGGTCTCCGGCTCCGAGGCCGGGGCCTTCCCGGAGGTGCCGCCGAAGACCTTCCGGGAACGGAAGCCCACGGGGAAGTTGCGGTTCAGGTCCACGCCGCCCGGCCGGTCCTCGGAGAACTTCCCGTCGCCGTCGTCGTCGATGCCCTCCCGGCCCGCGAGGCGGTAACGCGGGGTCCCCTCGCCCCGGACGAGGCGCCCCCGGGCGAGGACGTACGGCCCCTCCGGATCGGGGACGTACATGAGGCCGATCTCGCCGTCGCCGTCCAGGTCCTCCACGGGGTCCTCGTCCACCCGGCCGTCGCCGTCGGAGTCGAAGGGGCGGGAGTTGAACCGGGGCCGCCAGGGGCCGTGGGGCTCGGCCAGGAAGTGGTGGAGGGCGTCGGGGTTCACGGCGGGGGCCACGTAGAAGGTGGTGCGGCGGAGCAGGCGGCTTGTGCCGCGGCTTCGCTCCGGGTTGGCGGCGAGCTGCCAGGCGGCGTAGAGGGCGACCATGGTGGAGCTGATCTCGTTCCCGTGGATGCCCCCCTGCAGCCAGACGGCGGGCTTCGTGCCCGGAAGCCCGGCCCGGCGATCCGTGATCTCCAGGACGTGGATCCCCCGCCCCTCGAGGGAGCGGCCGATGGTGAGGAACCGGGCGCGCTCCGGGAACCGCTCCGCCAGGTCCTTCAGGGCGAAGGCGATCTCCTCGAAAGAGAGGTAGCGGTCGAAGGCGAAGAGGCCGGGCCGGGCGGCGGGTGGCGTGCCCTTCTCCGGGGGGGCCCGCGGGGCCCGCCTCCGGAACCAGTTCCCCCGGAGGCGATT
>JAOZQC010000151.1 GCA_029932425.1 Planctomycetota bacterium
GCCTCTCCCTCCTCCAGAACTGGGTCATCGGCCCCGTCCTCATGTTCTTCCTGGCCGTGCTCCTCCTTCCCGACCACCCGGACTACATGGTGGGGTTGATCCTCGTGGGGCTCGCCCGCTGCATCGCCATGGTGATCGTGTGGAACGAGCTGGCGGGGGGGGACAACGAGTACGCGGCGGGCCTGGTGGCGTTCAACTCCGTCTTCCAGGTCCTCTTCTACTCCGGGTACGCGTACGTGTTCCTCACCCTCGCGCCGCGCTGGCTCGGGCTCTCGGGGGCCGTCGTCGACATCTCCATGGGGGAGATCGCGGAAAGCGTCTTCATCTACCTGGGGATCCCCTTCCTGGCGGGGATGATCACCCGGTTCGCGCTCGTCAAGGCGAAGGGCCGGGAGTGGTACGAGACCCGGTTCATCCCCCGCATGAGCCCCGTCACCTTGATCGCCCTGCTCTTCACCATCGTGGTGATGTTCTCCCTGAAAGGGGAGCACATCGTGGGCGTCCCGATCCACGTGGTCCGGATCGCCATCCCGCTTCTCCTCTACTTCGTGATCATGTTCTTCGTGTCCTTCTTCCTCTCGAAGCGGGCGGGGGCGGACTACCCGAAGACGGCCACGCTCTCGTTCACCGCGGCGAGCAACAACTTCGAGCTGGCCATCGCGGTGGCGGTGGCCGTGTTCGGCATCCACTCCGGGGAGGCCTTCGCGGCGGTGGTGGGGCCCCTCGTGGAGGTGCCGGTGATGATCGGCCTGGTGGGGATCTCCCTGCGCCTGGCCCGGGGCTTCCGCTCCGGGGCGGAAGCCGTGCGTTCGGAGGGGAGGCGCGGGCGCGGCCTCGGGGTCCGGCGGCGGCGTGAAACATGAAAAATCCATGCCTGTCACCGGTGTTTCATCACCCTGCCTCGGGGAAGGGGCTTGCCTCGCGGCGTGGGGCCCGCGGGGGCGACCCGGACGGTGTCCGGCGGGAGATGGCGGGCGCGGCCCCGGGGCCCGGCGGCGGCGTGAAACACGAAAAACCCCTGTCTGTCACCGGTGTTTCGAGAAAACGAGAAAGCCCCTGCCTGTCATCGATGTTTCACGGCACGGTTTGACAGCGTCCTCCCGGGGGACTAGGCTCCCTTCCCGTGGATACCCTCGAAGGCTTCGTGAACGTCGGAAAGGCGGTGAGCGATCCCACCCGTCTTCGCATCCTCGCCGCCCTCACGGAACGGGACCTCTGCGTGTGCGAGCTGGTCCACCTCATGAACATCGGGCAACCCGCGGTCTCGCGCCATCTCGGCATCCTGAAGAACGCGGGTCTCGTGGAGAACGTGCGGGACGGAAAGTGGGTGAACTACCGCCTGCTCCGCCCGGCCCGGTCCGCCTACGGGGAGGCGGTGCTGCAGGCGCTGAGGGATCACTTCGAGCGGGCCCCCGATCTCCTCCGGTTGAAGGAGGAGGCCCGTAAGGTGGACCGCCTGAAGATCTGACGTCCGGCGCGGTGCGGCTCCCTTCGATCTCCCCTTCCGGCTGATTTTAGTATCAACATATCTTGATGTCAGTGATAGCCTGCCGGCCGGTAACGCCCGCACGCAGGGTTCCGGCCGGCGGCGCCGGCCTTCCCGGGAGGCTCGCCATGCGCATCGAGGTCTTCGGTCCCGGGTGTCCCAAGTGCCACCGGTCGGCGGCGGTGGCGAGGGAGTTCCTCGAGCGGGAGGGCATCGAGGGGAACGTGGAGAAGATCACGGATCTCTCCGCCATGACCGCCCGCGGCGTCCTGCGGACGCCCGCCGTCTTCGTGGACGGCGAGAAGATCGTCGCGGGACGGGTCCTCCGCGAGAAGGACCTCCGGGCCTGGCTCGAGAAAAGGGGACGGTAGCACCGTGAAGCCTCGGAGCTGGATCACGCTCGGGGTGCTCGTTCTGCTCGCGGCGGGCCTCGGGGTCTACCGGTCCCTCTCCCACTCGGCTTCCGCGGGCGCGGGAGGCGCGGGAGGGGAGGCCGCGGCGGTGGAGCCGGGTCACGGCCTGCCCGGCATCCTGGACTTCGGCCGGGGGGAGTGCGAGGCCTGCAAGAAGATGATGCCGGTGCTCGACGAGCTGGCCCGGAAGTACAAGGGCCGGATCGCCGTCCGCTACCTCGACCTCAACATCCCCGGGAACCTGGAACGGTCGAGGAAACTGCGCATCCGCCTCATCCCCACCCAGATCTTCGTGGACGCGAAAGGGAACGAGGTCCTCCGCCACGAGGGGTACTTCGCGCTTCCGGACATCGAGCTGGAGCTCGAGGAGCAGGGATGGATCCCGCGTCGCTGACCGCCCTGGCCTCCGCGGCGGACTGGGCGGCCCGGGCGCAGCACCTCATCGCCCACGCGCCGTGGCTGGCTCCCCTGGCGGTCTTCGCGGGGGGAGTGCTCACGGCCGCGAACCCGTGCGTCCTGGCCACCATCCCCCTCCTCATGGCCTACGTGGGAGGCCGGGAGGACGCCCGGTCCTTCCGGCGCGGCCTCGCGCTCTCCCTCGCCTTCGTGACGGGACTCTCCCTGGCGTTCGCCCTCCTGGGGGTGATCGCGGCCCTCGCGGGCCGGATGCTGGGAGACGTGGGAGGGTTCTGGGACTACGCCATCCTCCTGGTCTGCCTGCTCATGGGGGCGCATCTCACAGGCCTGCTCGAGGTCCCCATGCCGAGCGTCAGCATCACCCCGCGCTGGAAAGGGGTGCCGGGCGCCGTGGCGCTCGGCGGGCTCTTCGGCGTGGTCTCCACCCCTTGCGCCACCCCCATCCTGGTGGTGGTGCTCGCCTACATCGCGGGGACGGGGGCGAGCGTTCCCTACGGGGCGTTGCTCCTCGTGGTCTACGCCCTGGGCCACAGCGTCCTGATCCTCGCGGCCGGCGCCTCCGCGGCCCTGGCCAGGGGGCTCGTGGCCTCGAGGGGCATGGCGCGGGCGGGGCGGGTCCTCCGCATCGCCGCGGGGGTGCTCATCGCCGCGGTGGGGATTTACCTCTTCCTCCGGAGATGAGATGAAGGAGCGCACGAAGCTCGGCCTCATGGCGGGGGTCTTCGCCCTCTGCTACTTCGTCCCCTTCGGGGACCCGAAGGTGCGGTCCGCGGCCCTGGAATCATTCCTCATGCTCCGGGACTACGCCCGGGAGCACGTCCTCGCGTGCCTCGTCCCCGCCTTCTTCATCGCCGGGGCGATCGCCGTCTTCCTGTCGCAGGGGGCGGTGATGCAGTACCTCGGGGCCCGCGCCCGCAAGCTCGTGGCCTACTCCGTGGCTTCCATGTCGGGGACGATCCTCGCCGTCTGCTCCTGCACGGTTCTTCCCCTCTTCGCGGGGATCTACCGGCGGGGGGCGGGGCTCGGTCCCGCCACCGCCTTCCTCTACTCCGGTCCCGCCATCAACCTCCTGGCCATCGTCCTCACCGCGCGGGTCCTCGGGTGGCGGCTCGGCCTGGGCCGGGCCCTGGGAGCGGTGGCCTTCGCCTTCGTGGTGGGGCTCCTCATGGCCTTCCTCTTCCGGAAGGAGGAGGCGGAGCGGGCCGCGGCCGCCGACCCCTTCGGGGGCGACGGCGACGGGCAGCCCATCTCGCACACCGGCCCGTTTCTCGCCGCTCTGGTGGGGCTCCTCGTCTTCGCGGCCTGGGGGAAGCCGAAGGAGCCCGTGGGCTTCGCGGACGCGATCTGGCGGGTGCATTGGCCCCTGGCGGGCGGCTTCTTCCTGCTCGTGCTCCTTCTGGCCCGGCGCTGGTTCTCCCGCGAGGAGCGGGAGGAGTGGGTGCTGGAGACCTGGGGCTTCGTGAAGCTGATCCTCCCCCTCCTCTTCGTGGGGGTGATCGCGGCCGGGTTCCTCCTGGGACGGCCCGGCACGGACGCGGGGCTGATCCCGGCCCGGTGGATCGAGGGGCTGGTGGGAGGGAACTCCCTCCTCGCCAACTTCTTCGCCTCCGTCTCGGGCGCCCTCATGTACTTCGCCACCTTGACGGAGGTCCCCATCCTCCAGGGGCTCCTGGGCCAGGGCATGGGCCAGGGCCCGGCTCTCGCCCTCCTCCTGGCGGGTCCGGCCCTCTCCCTCCCCAACCTCCTGGTGATCCGGGGCGTCCTCGGCACGAAGAAGACCCTCACCTACGCGGGCATCGTGGTGGTGCTCTCCACCTTCGTGGGGTTTGGTTTCGGGGTCATCACGGGATGATGGGCACAAGCGGACGAACGAGAATCCCGGGGCCGCGCCGGCGCCGGGGAAGGGAGGTTCCGGATGACGGGTCGGCATGACGCGCGGAGCGGCTGGCTGGCGGCGGCCCTCCTCTTGCTCGTGGTGCCCACCGTGATCGCCGCGATCACCGGGCTCTGGGTGTACACGGCGATCCCGGTGGGTTTCCTGTTCGGCTTCTTCCTGCAGAAGGGGGATCTCTGCGGGGCGAGCGCCATCAGCGAGGTGATCCTCTTCCGGGACGGCCGGAAGGTGTTCGGCTTCTGGGTGGCGATCGTGGTGAGCATGGTCGGCTTCGCCGCCCTCGATCGGCTGGGGGTGGTGAAGCTGAACCCCAAGCCGTTCTTCTGGATGAACGCCTTCGCCGGCGGGATCGTCTTCGGCGCGGGAACGGTCCTGGCCGGAGGCTGCGTGAGCGGCTGCCTCTACAAGGCGGCGGCCGGGAACCTGAACTCCATCATGGGGTTGCTCGGCATCCCGCTGGGGGTGGCCATGGTCCTCGGCGGCCCCCTCTCCGGGGTCAACCGCGCCCTCAAGAGGTTCCTGGTGAAGGCGCCCGGCGGCGGCCCCGTGACCCTCGGCACCCTCACCGGCCTGCCCTTCTGGCTCCTGGCGCTGGTCATTGCGGCCCTCACCCTGCTCGGCGTGCTCTGGTGGCGCGCCCGGCATCCCAAGCGGGAACCCGCGGAAGGCTTGAAGCGCGTGGCCGGCCGGCACCCCCTCTTCCGGCCGTGGGCGCCGTGGAAGGCGGGGCTCGCCATCGGTCTCCTCGGCCTCCTGGCCTGGCCCTCCTCGTCGGCGAGCGGCCGGAACTACCCCCTCGGCGTGACCCACGGCGTCTACGATGTGGAGGTGCTGGCGTTCGAGAGCCGCCTCGTCCACGTCTACCGGAAAGAGGCTCCTCCCCCCGCGCGGGAGGCCGCCTCCGGACCCGCCGCAGCCCCCGCGCCCGGCGTGCGCCCCTCCCCCGAGGCCCCCCCCCGCCCCCGGGGCCACAGGATCGTCTGGTGGCTCGTTCTCCTCGTGATCAGCCTCATGGCGGGATCCCACCTGAGCGCCCGACTCTCCGGACAGGCGAAGCTCCTGCCGCGGGAGCCGGGGGAGACGGTGATCGCCTTCTTCGGGGGCCTCCTGGTGGGGATCGGGGCGGCCACCGGCATGGGATGCATGATCGGTAACGTCCTGTCGGGAAACGCCCAGCTCAGCGCGGCCGCGATCCCCTTCACCCTCTTCACGGTCCTGGCAAACTGGACCGTCACCTGGTTCTACCTCATGGGAGGCGGACTCCGCCGCAAGGGCCGAGAGCCCGGAACACGAAAACCATGAAGACGTCCCTCGCCTTCCTCGCGGCCCTCCTCCTCTCCATCGCGGCCTGCGCCGTCAGCCCTCCCCCGGAGCCCCCTCTCCCGGCGGCCGCGCCCGGTTCCGCGACGAGAGGGCCGGCGCTTGCCGGTTCCCGACCGGTGGCGGCGAAGGGCCCCCTCACCCTCGAGCAGTGCCTGGAGGAGGCCCTCGCCCGGAATCCCGGCATCGCCGCGTTGGAGCACGAACGGGAGGCGGCGCGGGCGCGGCACGCCGCGGCCCGGGCGGAGAGGTGGCCCACCGCGGATGTCGTCCTCGACTACCACCGCACCCTCGACGACCAGCGCCTCCTTCCGCCCCGGGGGCCCACCGACCCGGGAACCTGGGCGGACGATCTCGCGGGGGCGGACCTCGTGGTTCGCCTGCCGCTCTACACGGGCGGGAGGCTCACGAGCGAGATCCGGGCCGCGGACCTCCTGGCCCGGGCCGCGGAGCACCGCCTGGCCCGGACGAGGGAGGAGCTCGTGTTCGACGTGACGAGCCTCTTCGTCTCGATCCTGGCCCAGGAGAAGGTGATCGAGGCCGTCCGCTTCTCGCGGCGGGCGCTCCAGGAGCACCTGAAGCGGGTGAACGACCTCATCGCCCACGACCGGGCGGCGAGGGTCGACAAGCTCCACACCCAGGTCCGGATCGCGGACGTCGTGCAGCGGCTGGTGACGGAGGAGAATCGCCTGGAGGTGCAGCGCCGGGCCCTGGGGAATCTCCTCGGGCGGGAGGGAGCGGTGGAGGTCCGGGGGGCGCTCGCGGAGAAGGCCCCGTGCGCGGACCTCCGGGCGAACCTGACGAAGGCCCGGAAGAACCGGGAGGATCGCCGGGCGGCGGTGCAGGAGGTCGAGGCGTTGCGCCGCCGGATCGAGTCCGCCCGTTCCGGGGGTAGGCCCTCCGTGTTCCTGGAGGGATCCTACGGGGGGCGCTGGGCGGAGGGGGGGACGAACCGCATGCCGGGCGCCGCCCGGGCGGAGGACGCGGGCCGGGTGGGGGTGGTGGTGGACATTCCCCTCTTCCGCGGAGGGCGGGTGGCGGGGCGCGTCCGGGAGGCGAGGGAGAGGTTCCTCGCCGCCCGGGAGGCGCTCCGGGCCCTCGACCTCCGGATCCGCCTCGAGGTGGAGACGGCGGTGCTCGACGTCATGGCGGCCCGCGCCCGGGTGGCCGCCACGCGGGAGGCGGTGGCGCAGGCGAAGGAATCGCTGCGGATCGAGCGGGAGAGGTACACGGTGGGCAAGGGATCGATCACCGACGTCCTCGACGCCCAGTCCGCCCTCCTCGACTCCGAGACCCACCATGACCTGGCCCTGGCCGCGCTCGGGATCGCCCGCGCCCGCCTCGACCTCGCCACGGGAGAGAGACGATGAAGAAGACGCTCGGGCGCCTCGCCGGTTTTCTCCTGCTCCTTCTGGTCCTGGCCGCCCTGGCGGCGGGAGGGGCGCTCCTCGTCGCGAAGAAGAGGAGGGAGCTGAAGTCCGCTCCCCGGTATGCGCTCCGCCCCACGCCGGTGCGCGTGGCCGTGGCCCGGAAGGGCGACCTCCTGCTTCAGAGGCGGTACCTCGCGGTGGTGGAGGCCTTCCGGTCCGCGACCGTCTCGCCCCGGCTCACGGCCCCCGTGGAGAAGATCCTCGTGGACGAGGGGGACCGGGTACGCGCCGGCGACGTCCTCCTCGTCCTCGACGGCCGGGAGATCCGAGACGGCATCGCCTCCGTGGAGGCCCAGATCGAGCGGGCGGGCGCCGAGCTGGCCGGCAACGAGGCGACCGTCGCCTCTCTCGTGGAGACGGTCGCCTACTGGGAGCGGGAGGCGGCGCGCGACGCGAAGCTCGCGGGGAAGGGGGACATCCCCGCGTCCGTGGCGGAGGCCGCCGCCGACCGGGCGAACGAGTTCCGGGGGCGCCTGCAGGCCGCGAGGGAGCGCTCCCGGGCGCTGT